>CANPZX010000007.1 GCA_947589195.1 uncultured Bacilli bacterium
ATGTCAATAATTCTAATAATGGACATTTTCGCTTATTATTAGCGTATTATACTTATTTTTAATAGCGACATTTTCACTAATTATTCATTTTTTAAATAGCGACATTATTACTAATTATTCACATTTTGATTACTTTCTAATTATTTTATGTTTTAAAATAATTGTATAAATAAAATAATTAATTGTCTATATACCCTCTCTAGTTGTCTGCTTTAAGTTTACCACCGCAAATGCATTAAATAAATATCTAAAAAAGTGAAAAAAAAGCGTAAAATTCGGGGGGGGGGGCATTAAAAAAATAAGGAAATCTATTGAAGAGTAGCAATCAATTTGATAGGATAATTATAGTAAGGAGAAGATAAAAAAATGGAAAGAAAAAATACAATATTATTAACAGTTATAGCAATAGCTACATTATTAGTAGCAGTAGTTGGAGCTACATTTGCATATTTTACTGCAACATTTAACAAAACTAATCCAAATAATAATACAGTAAGTGCTAAAGCAGCAGTATTGCCAACTGTCACTTTTGATTATGGAAAGGAAATAAATACAGAAGGCACAGATATTTATCCAGGCTACAAATTCTTAAAAGAAGTGACTGTTAAAGGCGCTTGTACTGATAAAGGAAATGATTGTAAAACAGTTGATTTGGTTTTAACTTTAAAGCCAGATATTGATGATGCATTTGGTACAAATATTAAATATGCCGTTTATAAATCTAGTACTACTAATTCAAAGGCTGTCACATGTGTTAATAACCCAAAAGAAGTGAATGATACCGAAAATGGTGGAGTAAAATATTATTATGAAGGAACTTGTACAGCTGGTGAGAGTGTGACTCAATATAATGGTGATAATAGAAATTTTGCGGATGCAATAGATGCTGGTGAAATAGAAGAAACGGGATATTCTGGAACATTTAAAACCAAAGCAAGTTCAGAAACTGTCACAATTTTAATTAGCGATGTGACAGGCAATACAGACGATACTTATTATGTTGTAGTTGATTATTACAATAATGATAAAGGCAATCAAGATGATGAACAAGGTAAATCTTTTAAAATAACCTTAGATGCTAGTTTACAACCATAGTAAATTATATAGATGTTAGAAAATAAGAAATTATTTTTTAGCATTTTTTTAATTAATTGCGAAATAAGAATATCTTCATCTTATACTTATTGTAAAAATTTTGCTCACATCACAATTTATTAAAAAGTTTCTAAAAAATTGACATTAAAATGTAAAATCTGGGGGGGGGGCATTAAAAAAATAAGGAAATCTATTGAATAGTATCAATCAATTTGATAGGATGATTATAGTAAGGAGAAGATAAAAAAATGGAAAGAAAAAACACAATATTATTAACAGTTATAGCGATAGCTACATTATTAGTAGCGGTAGTAGGAGCAACATTTGCTTATTTCACGGCAACATTTACACCAACTAATTCACAAAATAATAAAGTAGAGGCTAAGGCTGCAGTATTGCCAACAGTTACTTTTGACTATGGAGATACAGTTTCTGCTCCTGCAGACCTTTATCCAGGATATATATTTTTAAAAAAGGTAAGTGTTACTGGAACTTGTACCGGAAATAATGAAAGTTGCAAAAATGTTGATTTAGTTTTAACATTAAAACCAGATATTGATGATGCATTTGGCTCAAATATTAAATATGCTGTTTATAAAAGTGCCAAATCAAATACTGATGCTATTACTTGCCAAAATGATGTTCAAACATCAAATGAAACTGATGGTTCAGTTAAGTATTCATATAATAGTCAATGTACAGTTGGAGATAATGTTTATAATGGTACTAAATTTGCTGATGCTGTAGAAAAAGGTACTATTACAGATACTGGTTTTACGGGTACTTTTAAAACTAAAAGTCAAGGAAGTACAGAAGAAACTATTCTAATTGAAGATGTTTCAGGGACAACTGCTGATACTTATTATATTCTTATCGATTATCATAATGATGATTCGAGCAAACAAGATGATGAACAAGGTAAATCATTTAGTGTTACACTAGAAGCAAATCTACAACCTTAATAAAAATATAAAATTCTACCATTATGGTAGTTTTTTTATTGGCTTTATTGGCAAAATAAGCTTAATAAATAAGGTTACTATTTACAGCCTAAACAATAAAAAATTAATTAATTCCACATTGATGATAAAAATGATATAAAATTGGGAATTGGATTATAAAAAGCAAAGATTTTTTATATAAATCTTCCACTTTGAAAAAATTGACATTTTTAACTTTTTTTTCTTAAATACTGCAAACCCTTATATTATCTAGATTTGTGAGATTTCTTAAAATTGGCTGTAAATACTAACTAAATAAGTATTTAGCTACTTGCGAAACTTAATATGTTTTGATATACTTAGGTATAGTAAGGAGTTGTAGATTCCATGAACAAAGATAAAGAACAATCTATTGAAGAAAATGAAAATACTTTAACTGAAATAGATTAT
Source organism: uncultured Bacilli bacterium (assembly GCA_947589195.1). Classification (GTDB taxonomy): domain Bacteria; phylum Bacillota_I; class Bacilli_A; order RF39; family UBA660; genus MGBC108787. The sequence continues at coordinate 2,487 of CANPZX010000007.1, forward strand.
GAAGAACAATATAATATATTAATAGAAGAAGAGAAAGAAAAGGAAAGAAAAAAGAATTTGGTTGTATTTATTATATGTATCTTTGTAATTATCTTTTCTGTTTTGGTTTCAACTTATTCTTTTTATGCTATTTATCAAAATTTAAATGGGCATAAAATGGAATTTAATAAAGATTTAAATGGGGATGGAATACCAGATATTAATATAGATTTTAATAATGATCAAGTATGTGATGTTAATTGTGACTATGATGGTGATGATATTCCAGATACTAATATTGATTATGGTGATGATAAGATACCAAGATTTAATGTTGATACCGATAATAATGGAAAACCTGATTCTAATTTAATGGATCAAGATATTAATAATGATGGGGTTTGTGATTTAAATTGTGATACCGATAATGATGGACATCCTGATGTTAATGTTGATATGAATGGCGATGGGATTCCTGATTTAAATATTGATACCGATGATGATGGGGATGCCGATATAGATATAGATACAGATAAAGATGGAAAACCTGATATAAATATTGATGTTGATAAAGATGAAATTCCAGATACTAATATTGATACAGATGATGATTTACTACCGGATATTAATTTAGATTATGAAGGAGATGGCGTACCAGATTTTAATATTGATGATAATGATGATGATATACCAGATCGAAATTTAACTAATCAAGATAATGATAATGATAAAAAATGTGATGTTAATTGTGATACTAATGGGGATCATATGCCAGATTTAAATATTGATAAAGATGGTGATGGAGATTTAGATTTAAATATCGATACGGATGATGATGGAAAACCAGATTTAAATGTTGATACTAATCAAGATGCTATATGTGATTTAAATTGTTTAAATCCTAATGGTCCTAAAACTAATTTAGATACGAATAATGATGGCATACCTGATTTAAATTTAGATTATGATAATGATGGAATACCAGATTTTAATATCGATGATGATGGGGATTATAAACCAGATCGAAATTTAACTAATCAAGATAATGATAATGATAAAAAATGTGATGTTAATTGTGATACTAATGGTGATGGAATGCCGGATATTAATATAGATATTGATGGAGATGGAGATTTAGATTTAAATATTGATATTGATGATGATAAAGATCCCGATGTAAATATTGATAGTAATAGAGATAAAATACCTGAAATTAATGTTGATACTGATGGAGATAATGTACCTGATTTAAATGTTGATTTAACTGAAGATGGGATACCAGATTTTAATATTGATACTGATGGTGATGGAATACCAGAAAAGAATTTAATGCCTCAAGATACTGATGGCGATGGAGTATGTGATTTAAACTGTGGTAAAGATAAATATGGGCGACCTCAGGTTAATGTCGATACTAATAATGATCAAAAACCAGATTTAAATGTTGATACTGATAAAGATGGTAATCCGGATATAAATATTGATACTAATAATAATGGAATACCTGATTTAAATGTTGATGTTAATGGGGATGGAACACCAGATATAAATATCGATACTAATAAAGATGGAGTATGTGATATTGATTGTCAAAATGAAGATGTAGCAATTGAAATAGAACCTCCAACTAATAATGAACTTATATTATATATTTCTTATAAACAAGGAATAAGTGCTAAAGGCATATTACCAGGTTGGTCTGGTATTCAAGAATTTGTAGTTGTTAATAATTCGGATTATCAAGTTACTTATAATTTAAATTGGCAAGATGTTTATAATACCTTTAATAAAGGTAAAGGAATGGTTTATAGTTTATATCGGGATGGGGAAAGAATCTTAAATGAATTAGATGTTCCTAGTGGTGATTCGAGACTTTTAGGAAGTATTATTTTACCACCTAAAACAACTCAAAGATATCAAGTTAAATATGAGTTTAAAGAAACTCATACTAATCAAAATTCTGAACAAGGAAAAACCTTTACTGCAAGTATTGGGGCAGAAATAGCTAATTAATTTTGTCTTGTATTTTAAACCTATGTATTTTATAATTAATTAAGAATAGAGAGGGCTTTCTATGAGAAACAATGATAATTATAATGGTCCAAAAGGTATATTAAAATTCATTGCTACAGCTATTTCTTGGTCTGTATTAGTTTGTTTAATCATTGTGGCTTCTTTTTTAGCTTATTATTTAATAAGTACTAAAATATATGAACAAAAAGGGGAAAGATTTGAACCATTTATTGCTTTATATAATGTCTTAACTATTAGTATGCTTCCTAATATAGAACCTCAAGATGTCGTGGTAACTTTAAAAGTTAAAGAACCAGATGATATAAAAGTAGGAGATATTATTACTTTTTATTCTACAGCTTCTATATCTAGGGGAATGATTATAACCCATCGGGTTGTTGATATTGTTGAAACAGAAGAAGGAATAGGTTATAAAACTAAAGGAGATAATAATACTGCTCCAGATACTGCTCCGGCGGAATTTGATAATGTTATTGGTAAAGTAATAATAAAGATACCTAATTTAGGTTATATTCAAAATATATTAGCTAGTAAAGCTGGTTGGTTAATAATAATAGTTATTCCGGCTTTATTTATAATAATATCTGATATAGTTAAATTATTCCATTTAAATGATATAAAACGAAAGATAACAACAATAGAACAAGAAAATAATAATAAAAAAGAATTAAAAAAACAACAAGAAGAAATAAGAAAGAATAATTTAAAGAAAAAGTTAAAGATTGAAAAATCAATTTATGAACCAGATCCATTACCAGTTAAAAAACCGACAAGAATAGTTGTGGGTGAAACATTTATAGTTTCTAATGATGATGAAGATTATGCTAAAAAGAATAAAAAGAAAAATAAAAAAAATAAAAAACAGTAAAATAGAATAAAATTCATAAAAATATTCTAATTTAGTAAAAAAAAGAAGAAAAAACATATTTTAATAAAAATAAATAAATTTTTCTTCTTTTTAAATCACGCAAAAAAGATGCAAAATATGCATTTGATGAAAAAAAGGTTTCTTTTCAAAGAACAAAAGAGTATAATTAAGGTAATCTTAATTGAATTTTTCTATTTAAATTAAGAGGTTTTGAGATTGAAGTAAGTGCTTTTCTAATTAAGTCACTTACTTCATTTTTTGTTGTACCTAAACCTATAATTAAAATATTGCCGTAATTTAGTAGATTAAGTAATGTATGAGCAAACTGAATGATTAGATATATATTTTTAGTACCCTCACATCTTTTCGTATAAATATGATTAATATTTAAAATATCCGATTTTTGCTCTTTAAATCCTTTATTCTCTATTTTCCATCTACATCTTCCAAGTTGAAGTATACTGTTTTTATTTTTAGATGTAATTTCTAAAGAAGTAGCATACGCAAAATTAGTTATTATAACTTCACCAGTTTTTTCATCAATACTTTGTTCATCATAACTTATAACATTCACAGTATAAAAATCTTTATTTTTTAAATCACCAAATATTATTTCATTTTGATATTCATAATTTCCATCTGTTATTTTAATCTCATCAAAATTTCTTTTTATCGATGGAGCATCCGTTTCTTTGTATCTAATAATATATTCAAAATGATTTTTATCACATAATTCTAAAAAAGGTCTTCCTAAGTATAGAGCATCACCACCAATAATAATTGGAAGTTTAGGAAATCTTTTTTTAATTTTTTCAAGTAATCGATATGCTGCTTTTAATTCACAATCTTGTTTATCGAATCTTCTACATGCTTTACCATCTTCATCAATGTAAGTTTCATTTTCAACAAACTCAGTAGCCATTGAAAATGTCATATTTCCACAAATTAATTTAGCTTCTAGTGCATAATAAGAATATAAAGTATATTCATTTTCTTCACCTTTATTATATACTTTTGTAATAGCTTGTTCACCAAGATTTACTCTAGTAGAGTAAAGATTTGTTCCATCAATAACAATATAAAATAAGCCATTAAATCTATATTTATCTAACATTTTAGATCGTATTAATGACTTTATAATCATTGTTTGTATTTTTTCTAGTTCTTCAAATTTAATTTCTGAAATGACATTTATAAGTGTATCTTTATGTGGTAATTCTATATAGTTTGTTTTTAAAATATGATTGATATTTTCTATAACAATATCTGAATTAAAATCTCTACCAATTTTGTTCATTGATTGATAACTTGAACAAAAAGCTAATATTTGAGTTAGTAAACAAACTTTAATATCATATTTAATATATGATTGATTCCGTGTATCAGTTAATTTATCAATCCAATTAGTAAGTTTAGGAAAATATTGTTTAATTATTATTAATAATTCTTCTAATGGATTAACAGCATTTTTTAATTCTCTTTTCATTTTCCTTGTTATTCTTTGTTTCATATATTACAACCACCTTTTATTATTAATTGTAACATATTATCGTTATAATTTAAGCGACCTTTTATTCCTTTTTCATTGCGAAAAATTTTATTCTATTTTACTGAATAAAAAATAGTAAATTTGCATAATATTACTAATTATGCTATAATAACCTCCATAAAACAAATGGGGGTTTTATTGTGAAAGAATTAAATAAATTAATTATTAAGAAAATAATTGAAATTAATGTTTTAATTATATTTTTAATTGGATCTTATCCATTGTGGCAAAAAGTACATAAAACAATCGAATATGATAATCTTATTGCTAATTCTACTTATACTTATTTAGAAATAGAAAATCCTATTAATTATTATATGTTACCAATGAAAGATGAAATAGCTTTTGATTATTTAAAACCATGTCATATAGAAGTAAAAAATATTAAAAGTGAAGATGTTAATTATACTTTAGTATTAAAGATAGCTAAGGGTTCAACAATGGATCCTAAATATTTAAATATTAGAATTAATAATAATATAAAAGAATTACAAAGTTTAGATAAAGTAATAGATAATGATTATATTTATTATATTATTGATCAAGGTAATATTTTAGAAAAAGAACCAATATATGATATTATTTTCTGGTTAAAAGAAGATACTATTATTTCAGAAGTTAATAAGAAATTAATATTTAATTTTGAGTTAATTCCATCTACTGTAAATATATAATATTCTTGATTAAATTTTGTTTTATGTTAATATTATACTAGGTGATAATATGAACTTCCAAAGTATTTTTAAAAGAGAAACTAAGTTAATAGTTTATGTTGTTTCTGCTTTAACAATTGTTTTGATAGGTTCTACTTATGCTTTATTTTTCAAAGTTAAAGAGAATAGTAATAATCAAGTAGTTCAAGCTGGAGCTTTAATTATGGAGTATCCCAAGAGTGGTGAGTTAGTAGTAGCTGAAGGGGACGCGAAAGATAATAATTGTTTATATCCAACTGATGATGAAGATGGAAATACTAATGGATGTTCATATACTTTTACGATGACTAATAGTGGTAGTTTACCAGTAGAATATACTTTATATTTATATAATGATATAACTGAATTACCAGAGGGTGGTAAGTTATTAGAGATAAAAAATATAAAACATACTTTAAGAAAAAGATTAGTTAAAGAGGGAGAAGAAGCTACTCTAGTAAATAATGCAGCTAGTTTAGATTCCTTAAAACAAGATACTGAAAAAGGAACTATATTAGAAAAAGAAGTTATAAATGTAGGGGAATCAATTGAATTTAGTTTAAGAGTATGGATAGATGAAGATGCCCCTAATGGGGATGATCCAAATAGTATTGTTGGTAATTATGTAAGACTTAAAATAAATGCAAGTAGTACTGTTTATGAAGAACCAAATTATGTAACAGAGATATTAAAAAAACTAGTTTCAGAAGATAATAATGGTGTTTGTCCAGCATCTGGGATAGTTCCCGTAACTCATACTGATGCAACAATTTCAAACGTTCCTGAATATGAAACATTGGGTTTAGATTATACTAGAGTACAAGCAAATTTAAAAATGACCGAATACCGTTATTGTGGAGAAAATCCCAATAATTATGTAACATTTAATGGCGAAACAGCTGGTTGGCGAATAATCGGGTTAGTTAATACTCCGGAGGGACAACGAATTAAATTAATTCGAGCAACTCCATTAGAACCATTAATGGCATGGAATAAAAAAGAAACTTCAAATAATGATTGGAGTGTTTCAGAATTACAAAAGGTGCTAAATAAAGGCGGAGCTTATTATGAACGTCAAAATGGAAATTGCCCGGCTGGTGAAAATGGAGAAACTATTGAATGTAACTTTAGAGATGTTGGGTTAACCGGAGAAGCCAAAGAAATGATTGATACTATTACTTGGAATTTAGGAGGATCTGCACCTAGTTTATATGGTGTAACTCTTACTAGACTGATGTATGATGGAGAAAGGGGAATAAAAGTATATACTGATCAAGAACGGCCATTATTATGGAAAGGCGAAATAGGATTATTGTATCCAAGTGATTATGGATACGCTACTGGAGGCGGTAGTAATTATAATCGAGACTTTTGTGTTAATAAGCATTTATATTATTGGAGATACCAACAATATCAAAATGATTGTGCATACACAGATTGGTTAATAAATAGAGATTTTTCTCAATGGACTATTACACCTGGTTCTGATAGTTCTACTTCCTCACATGTTTTAGATAAATATGGTGAAGTTCTTTTAAACTATTCAGCTGCTTCTTATTATCAACATGGTGTTTCACCAGTTTTATATTTAAAACCTAATGTTGAATTTGCTAGTAAAGATTCCGTTGGTTCACCAGAAAATCCTTATGAATTAGTTTTAAATGAATAACAAATTAAAGTATCAGAAGAAATTTTGATACTTTTTATAATGATTAAAATAACTAAAAAACCCCTAAATTCAAATTCTATCATCTTGATTATATATTCTATTTTGTGGTAATATTATAGTAGGTGATAATATGAACTTCCAAAGTATTTTTAAAAGAGAAACGAAATTAATAGTTTATGTTGTTTCAGCTTTAACAATTGTATTAATAGGTTCTACATATGCTTTATTTTTTAGAGTTAAAGAAAATACTAATAATCAAGTAGTTCAAGCTGGAGCTTTAGTTATCGAATATTCTAATAATGGTAATGAAGTAGTAGCTGAAGGAGATGCTAAAGATAATAATTGTTTATATCCAACTGATGATGAAGATGGAAATCTTAATGGATGTTCATATACTTTTACCATGACTAATAATGGTAGTTTACCTGCAGAATATACTTTATATTTAACAAATGATTCAAGTGATTTACCAGAGAATGGTAAATTATTAGAGATAAAAAATATAAAACATACTTTAAGAAAGAAATTAGTTAAAGATGGAGAACAAACTGTTGAAGTAAATAATGCTAAAAAGTTAAGTGAATTAGGACAAGATAACGAAAAAGGAACTATATTAGAAAAGAATGTTATAAATGTCGGGGAATCAATTGAATTTAGTTTAAGAGTATGGATTGATGAAGATGCTCCTCATGAAGGTGCCCCAGACAGTATTGTGGGTAATTATGTAAGACTTAAAATAAATGCAAGTAGTACTGTTTATGAAGGGACCTTAGCTGATGAGATAAAATTTTTAGCAGTTGATGAGAGTAATATAACAGCAGGAGATAGTGGAATTGTTAAAGTTAATACGGAAAGTGTTAGTCCTGTAGAATTGAATGGTCTTGATAGTGAAACAGAAGATCAAGTAGAATATCGGTATTATGGAAGTAATCCTAATAATTATGTTAGATTTAATGATGAGTTATGGCGGATAATTGGCCTAGTTAATACCCCTGAAGGACAACGAGTAAAAATAATCAAAGCTAGTCCTTTAGATTTAAAATTATCTTGGCCAAATGCAAATATTACGGAAAACACTTGGGAAAATTCCGAATTACAAAAAGTATTAAATGAAACATATTATAATAAAACTTCTGGTGAGTGTACAATTTTCCAAAATGAGACGTGTGATTTTAGTAAAGTAGGTTTAAGCGAAGAAGCTAGACAATTGGTAGATAGTATAACTTGGACATTAAATAGTTTAACTTGGAAAGGGAATATTGCTTTAATAAATCTTACAGATTATAAAAATGCTACTAGTGGTGGAGAGACTAATAATAGAAGTACTTGCTTAAGTGATTCTAGTTGGACTGAAAAGCAAGAATGTTTTCAAAATGATTGGTTAGCAAGTGAAGAAAATCAATTAACTTTAGATGCTTATGTTTCTAATAGTGAAGCAAATAATATTACTGCAACTGGATCTATAGGCAGTGATTCTAATAGTACATATACTATTTATCCAGCTCTTTATTTAAAATCTGATGTATTAGTTTTAAATGGTGAGGGTAGCATTGAAAAGCCATATATTTTAGATCAAAAATAATATCAAAAATATAATATTTTTGATATTTTTTAAAGTAATATAAAGGAGGAAATAATGAAAAAGTATTTGTTAGAATATATAGATAGTTTAGAGAAAGATATAAAGAATAATAAAAAGTATAGTAAAGAAGATATAGAGTTAGTTAAAACTAAAATAATGTTTTTTCAACATGAAAGATTAATTCATTTGTTAGTTACTTTGTTTTATGCTTTATTTACAATTATATTTTTGATATTAGGAATGATATCTTGGATATTTATTATTATCTTTGTTATCTTGTTATGTTTTGTATTATGTTATATTCTTTATTACTTCTTTTTAGAAAATCATGTGCAATATTTATATAAATTATATGATAAATTAAATAGTGAACATAAATAATAAAAGCCCATATATTATTATGAGGTGGAAAGTTTATGGAATATGATTATCATTATGGTAATGATTATTATAAATATTTTACAAAAGAAGGGGTTAAAAGTACGGTATATCAAAAGTTAGCACCAGAACAATCCCAAGATAAACAACCAGGAATGGAATATTTAATGAAACCTTTACCTATTTTTGATAATCCTAATTATAAGGGAAGTAATAAGTTAAAAGATAAAGTTGCGATTATTACGGGTGGAGATAGTGGTTTAGGTCGAGCTTGTGCGGTTATTTATGTGAAAGAAGGAGCTAAAGTAGTTATACCTTATTTAAATGAACATAAAGATGCTTTGGATACCAAGAATTATTTAGAGGGTCTTGGAGGAGAATGTTTAATGTTAAGTGGGGATATAACTGAGAAAAGTTTTTGTAAAAAGATTGTCGAAGAAACGTTAAATAGATTTGGTAAAATAGACATATTAGTTAACAATGCGGGTGTACAATATCAAAGTGATGATTTAACTTGTATTAGTGATGAACAATTTGATCGAACAATGAAAGTTAATGTTTATGGGATGTTTTATTTAACGAGGGAGGTCTTACCTCATTTAAAAAGTGGTTCTTCTATTATCAATTTATCTAGTGTGACAACCTTTTATGGAGATCCTCAACTTATTGACTACGTTACGACTAAAGGGGCAATTGTTGGCTTTACTAGAGCTTTAGCCCGCAATTTGGCCCTTAAAAATATTCGAGTTAATGCGATAGCCCCAGGATTCTTTTGGACACCTTTACAACCTGCTTGTTGGGTAAAAGAAAAGATTCCCTCTTTAGGGGCTAATTCGGCAATGGGAAGAGGAGCCATGCCTTATGAACTAGCTAGTACTTTTGTTTTCTTAGCTAGTGATGATGCTAGTTTCTTAACTGGGCAAGTTATTCATAATAATGGTGGAGAAGTAATGGGTTAAATAAAATTAATAAATGTGTTAAAATAACTTAGGGAGATATATATGGGAAGAAATGTTATTTTAAATTGTGAAAGTTTAAGTTTAGAAGAAATGGAAAGTGTTTTAAATAATAATTGTTATTCATCAAATAATATATATTATAAAATAAATAGTAATTTATTATATAATAAAATTATAGAAAAAATTAAAAGTTTAGATTCTAAAGTTTATTTTAATTTAAAGAAAGATAATAATTCTCTTTATGATATTATGAAGATTTTAATTAGTAATAGAGTGGATGTTATTGAAGTAGATGTATTTGATGGTTATGATTATTTAACTAAAGTTATTTCTTGTTTTAATAAAGTATATGAAGATTATAATTATGAATATCAGAAGTATAAAGATGTTTGTAGTTATCCAGCTGAAGCTTATAAATATTATTTAGCTAAAATTATTAATCATAAACCTTTATTATTAGGTAATTTAAGCAATAATTTAGACTTAAATAGTCTTCCCCTTATTCATGTCATATCTTTAGCTAAATTATGTCAGAATGAGGGTTTTAATGGGGTTATATGTAATTTAAGTAATATAGAAATAATAAAACAAACTTGTGGCAATGATTTTGTTACTATTTCAACTAACTTAGAATGTCCTAGTGAATATATAATGGAAAAGATTTCTAATAGTACTTTAAATCTTAAACATAATTAGTGGTGATAAAGATGAAACATAAAATTAATGATGGACAAATTTTAATAAAGTTATTTAAAGAAAGATTTATTAAGGTTATTGCTATACTTTTAATAATTTTATCTTATATATTAATTAATATAAAAAAACAACCTTTAGATAATAATACTTTACTTTTAGTATTAGGTCTTTCAGTTAATACTTCGGTTATTGGTTTTATTTGGTTTATCGTTCAAATTATTGTAAGTATTTATTTTGCTTATTTATTCTTATCTTGGGAAGTAGATAATTATTTTAAACCATTAATTCATCGTTTAGCTTTATTTAAATATTTATTTTCTAAATATTTAATTTTAGAGTTTATAGTTATTTTAGTTAGATTATTATTTTATTTATTTTTAAAATTATTTTATTTTAAAAATATTGAATTTAGTTTATTTATTTTTCTATTAAATATTGGTTTATATTTTATTATTATATCTATGGTCTTTATTATATTTATTATTAATTTATTTAGAGGTATTTCTAAATAAATTTTTTTAAGTTAATTTGCAAAAAATATTTTTTTAACATTTTTTGCAAATATATCATCAAAACTTTACAAATTAATTTTATTGTGATATTATTGGGTTGTGATGGAAATGATAATTAGAAAAGAATATTTAAATAAAATGATTGCGGCTAAAGATACGGAATTTATTAAAGTAATAACCGGGGTTAGAAGAAGTGGTAAATCAACTTTACTTATGATGTTTAAAGAATATTTGTTAAATAGTGGAATAAAAGAAGAAAGAATAGTTTATATGAATTTTGAATCGGCTAGTTATGATGATATAAAAAATTATCAAGATTTATATTCATATGTTAAAGCTAAAATAAAAAAGGAAAAAATATATCTATTATTAGATGAAGTTCAAAATGTAGATATGTGGGAAAAAGCAATAAATTCTTTTAAAGTAGATTTTGATATAGATATATATCTTACTGGTTCTAATGCTTATTTGTTATCTTCAGAATTATCGACTTTACTTTCGGGAAGATATATTGAAATAAAAGTATATCCTTTATCTTTTAAAGAATATTTAGAATTTAATAATTATGATAAAGAAAATATTGAAAATAAATTTAATGAATATTTAAAATATGGTGGACTTCCCGCGATAACCTTAATAAAAGATAATTCAGATTTAGTATTATCATATTTAAATGATATATATAACACAATTGTAAAAAAAGATATAATAGATAAAAATAATATAAAAAATACAGCCTTATTAGAAAATATAATTAAGTATTTAGCTAATAATATTGGGAGTAGTGTTTCTTCTACTAAAATAAGTGATTATTTAAATAGTAATAAAATCATTAAAAATTCTAATCATCAAACTATAGATAATTATTTAAATATGTTAGAAAAATCGTTTATTATGTATAAAGCAGATCGAACTGATATTAAGAATAAATCATTATTAAAAACTTTAGGAAAATATTATATATCAGATATAGGTATAAGAAACATTATATTAGGTTTTAGAAATATTGATGAAGGACATTTACTGGAAAATGTTGTATATTTAGAACTTTTAAGAAGAGGATATCGAGTTAATATTGGTAAATCAAATGAATATGAAGTAGATTTTGTTGCGGAAAATCCTAATGATATTAAGTATTATCAAGTAACAAAATCTATATCTAATGATGATGTAAGAAATAGAGAGATTCGGAGTTTAGAAAGTATAGAAGATAATTATGAGAAGATTATATTAACTAGGGATAGATTAATAAGTAATGATTTTAATGGGATAAAGGTTAAAAATATAATTGATTGGTTATTAGATGAATAAAATTTATTTAAGAAAATAAAAAAATATCATTAATAAATAAAGATAAATGATATAATTTTATTAGCGGTAAATATATACTAAAAATATTTTATGTTTGTAAGTTTTGGGGACCTCCAAGCCTCATTTAAAAATAAAGTGAAACTAAACTTCCCCAATCGATTGGCTAATGTGGAAGTTTAGTTTATAATGCTATTAATGATATAAAATGTTATGTTCATTCAAAGAATTTAAGAAATAAATACACATATAGAGGAATAAAAAAGTTGGTGTTAGTAAAAATAAATACTGACACATCTTTTTTATGATAAATTAGTTTTAGAAAAGTATATTCTATACAGAGAGGCTTCCTTGTTTTGATTATAAAATAATGATAAAATAAATTAATTCAGTGAGGAGGAAAAATTATGTTCAATTTAGTATCAAAATATGAACCTAGTGGCGATCAACCAGAAGCAATAAAAGAGTTAGTAGAAGGTATTAAAGAGGGTAAAAAAGAACAAGTACTACTAGGGGCAACAGGTACTGGTAAAACTTTTACAATAGCAAATGTAATTAAAGAAGTTAATAAACCAACCTTAGTTTTGGCTCATAACAAAACTTTAGCCGGCCAACTTTATAGTGAATTAAAAGAGTTATTTCCTAATAATCATGTCGAATACTTTGTTTCTTATTACGATTATTATCAACCTGAAGCTTATGTACCATCTAGTGATACTTATATTGAAAAAGATTCGTCAATTAATGATGAAATTGATGAACTTAGACATGCCGCGACTTCTTCTTTAATTAATTATCCGGATACAATTGTGGTTTCTAGTGTTTCTTGTATTTATGGGATTGGCGAAAAAGAAGAATATATTAATAAAATGTTAATTTTAACAGTTGGGGATACAGTTAAAAGAAATACGATTATTAATAAATTAATTGATATGACTTATGAACGAAGTGATTTAGATTTTCACCGGGGGACCTTTAGAGTAAGAGGGGATGTCATTGATATTATTCCGGTCAATGAACATCAAAATGGAATTAGAATTGAGTTATTTGGGGATGAAGTTGATAAGATATATAGTTTTGATCCCGTAACAGGAGCTATTATCCAAAATAAAAAGTCGATTACGATTTCTCCGGCTAGTCATTTCGTTACGAGTGATGAAAAGATGCAAGAAGCAATTAAAAGAATCGAAAAAGAATTAGAAGAGAGATTAGAAGAATTAAAAAAACAAAATAAATTAATTGAAGAACAACGACTTCGGGAAAGAACTTTATATGATATCGAAATGCTTAAAGAAACCGGATTTTGTAGTGGAGTAGAAAATTATTCTCGTCATTTAGCTTTAAGAGGAGCAGGGGAAACACCAACTTGTTTAATTGATTTTTTTCCAAAAGACTTTTTAATGGTCGTTGATGAATCCCACGTAACATTACCCCAAGTAAGAGGTATGTATAATGGAGATCGGATGCGCAAACAAACATTAGTTGATTATGGTTTTAGATTGCCTAGTGCTTTAGATAACCGGCCTTTAAAATATGATGAATTTGAAGAAAAGATAAATAATGTTATTTATGTATCAGCAACTCCAGGAGATTATGAACTCGAAAAAACAAATGGGAAATTTGTTGAACAAATTATAAGACCTACCGGTTTACTTGATCCAACAATTGAGGTAAAACCAACTATTGGCCAAATCGATGATATTATCAATGAAATAAATATCCGGAAAAACAAAAATGAAAGAGTTTTAATTACCACCTTAACGATTAGAATGAGTGAAGAACTTACTAACTATTTAAAAGAAATGAATATTAAAGTCGCTTATTTACATAGTGAAATAAAAACATTAGAAAGATTAAAAATAATTCAAGAATTACGCCAAGGTATATATGATTGTGTTGTGGGAATTAACTTGTTAAGAGAAGGATTAGATATTCCCGAAGTAAGTTTAATTTGTATTTTAGATGCTGATAAACAAGGATTTTTAAGAAGTAGTCGCAGTTTAATTCAAACTATTGGTAGAGCTGCTCGTAATCAAAATGGTCATGTCATAATGTATGCGGATATCGTAAGTGAAGCGATGCAAATTGCTATTGAAGAAACTAAAAGAAGAAGAGAAATTCAAGAAAAATATAATCAAGAACATGGAATTGTTCCTAAAACCATTGAAAAAGCTATTAAAGATGTAATAAGTAATGAAATTGATATGCCAAAAGAGGAAGCGAAGATGAGTAAAAAAGAACGTCAAGCTTTAATGATTAGAATTGAAGAAGAAATGAAAGAGGCGGCGAAAAAACTTGATTTTGAGCGAGCTATGGAACTTAGAAATATTCTTTTTGAAATGAAAAGCGAATAAAAACTATTAAAATAGTCTAAATTATGCTATACTTTAAAGCGATAAAAGGAGTTGAAGTTGATGTCTAAAATATATATTTTTGGTCATAAAAATCCCGATACTGATAGTGTTTGTTCTAGTATAAGTTTATCTTATTTAAAAAATCAAAAAGGTTATGAGACAACTCCGAGAGTTTTAGGTAATATTAATAATGAAACTAAATTTGTTTTAAAAAGATTTGGTTTTTCCCAACCGGAATATTTAAATAACGTTAAAGTGCAAGTTCGTGATATGAATTATGATCGAGGCATAATGGTTAATGAAAAGGTTTCAATTACCGATGCTTTTAATTATATGCAAGAAAAAAGTTTAACAGCTCTACCTTTAGTTAATGAAAAACAAAAACTAACAGGTTTTGTGACCTTAAAAGAAATTGCTTTACAAATGATGTATGGCGATTATGATGAATTAGAGTCATCTTATGATAATATTTTAAAAACGTTAAATGGGAAAGAAATTTTAAAATATAATGAAGAAATAAAAGGAAATATTTTAGTAAGTTCTTACCAAACCCAAACGTTTATTGATGAAATTAATTTAGATAAAAATGCTATTTTAATTGTAGGAGATCGTTATAAAGTTTTAGAGTATGCGATTAAAAGTCGGGTGGGCTTAATTGTTATTACGGGTAGTCATGAAATACCAGAGGAGTTATATAAACTAGCTCAAGAAAATCAAGTTAATATTATTACAACTCCTTTAAATACGTATCATACTTCGCTTAAAATAACGCAAAGTAATTATATTAATACTATTACGATTAATAAAGCACCAAGTACGATTAATGAACTAGAATTTCGCACGGATTTTTTAGAATTAGGAGCGAGGACAGGCCATACAAATTATCCAGTTGTTAATAACAAAGGACAATGTTTAGGATTGCTTAGAATTACTTCGGCTTCCAGTTTTCATAAAAAACAAGTAATTTTAGTTGATCATAATAATTTAGAACAAAGTATTATGGGAATTGATGAAGCGGAGATTTTAGAGATTATTGACCATCATAATCTCGGGGCTATTGGAACTTCGGTACCCATTAATTTTCGCAGTATGACTGTTGGTTGTACTTCAACAATCCTTTATTATATGTATAAAGAAGAACGAATTCCTATACCCAAAAATATTGCCGGTTTAATGGTATCAGCAATTCTTTCCGATACGATGATTTTAAAATCACCAACAACTACGGAAAAAGACTGTATCGCGGCGAAAGCTTTAGCAACTATTGCTGGTGTTGATTGGGAAGAATATGGTATTGAAATGATTAAAGCTGGTTCTTCGATTAAGGGATTAACTATTGATGATGTAATTTTCCAAGATTTAAAATCTTATACTATTGGGCATACTTTACTAGGAATTAGTCAAGTAATGACTTTGGATTTTGAAGAAATTAAAAAAGATATGAATAAATATATTGAACGGTTAAATGAAATAGCTAAGGGTCAATATGATGTTTTTGTTATATTTATTACTGATGTAATCAAAAATGGTTCTTATATGATTTATAACACTGATTCTGAAAATATTTTACAAGATAGTTATAATTTAGATGAGATATATGAAGGTATTTATTTAGATAGAATGGTTTCTCGAAAAAAACAAATGTTACCTAGCTTAATGGATACCCTTGAAAAATGGAATTAAAAAAATTTCATTTTTTTTGTAATTAAAGAATAAATCCGGACTAAACCGGAAAATATTCCGGACTAGACCGGACGAAAAGCAAGAAATCCGTTTTTTTGAAGTAATTTAAATGGGAAGATAAATCCGGACTAAACCGGATAACATTCCGGACTAGACCGGACGAAATAATATTAATTAATGATATTAGATTTTTTTGATATAATAAAAAATAGGTGATACATTTGAAAGCATTAATAACCGGGGCTAGTAGTGGAATGGGTAAAGATATGGCTTACTACTTAGCTAGTAAAGGTATTGATTTAATATTAGTAGCGAGAAGAAAAGAAATTTTAGAAGATATTAAAAAAGATTTACAAGTAAATGTTAAAGTGATAGTTCTTGATTTAATAAATGAAAAGAATGTTTTTAGTTTATATGAAAAAACGAAAGATGAAAATATTGATATTTTAATTAATAATGCGGGTTTTGGATTATTTGGGCATTTTATTGATACTGATTTAAATCGAGAATTAGAGATGATTAATTTAAATATTAAAGCTTATCATATTTTAACAAAATTATTTTTACAAGATTTTGTTAAAAGGGATTCTGGTTATATATTAAATGTTTGTAGTAGTGCTGGTTTTTTAGCCGGACCTAGATTAAGTACTTATTATGCGACGAAGAATTATATTACTAAATTAACTTTAGCTATTTATGAGGAATTAAGAAGAATGAATAGTAAGGTAGTTATTTGTGCGTTATGTCCCGGACCAGTAGCTACTGAATTTAATAAAGTAGCCCATGGAGATTTTGCTCTTAAAGAAGCTAAGAGTAGTGAGGTAGCTAAATACGCGATTGATAAAATGTTTCAAAAAAAGTTAATAATTGTCCCCACTTTAAGAATGAAATTAGGATTATTTTTTTCACGTTTTGCACCTTGGAAATTAATTTTACGAATTGGTTATAATATTCAATATCGAAAAACAAAATCTTGACTAAAAATTTTAATTTTGTGGTACAATAAATAACGCTAAAGGGATGAAGTTTATGGATAAAATAATCATTAAAGGGGCTAGGGAAAATAATTTAAAAAATGTTAATTTGGAATTGCCTAAAAATAAGTTAATTGTTATGACTGGGGTATCTGGAAGTGGGAAAAGTAGTTTAGCTTTTGATACAATTTATGCTGAAGGTGAAAGAAGATATGTGGAAAGTTTAAGTGCTTATGCCAGACAATTTATTGGAAATAGTGAAAAACCGGATGTCGATAGTATTGAAGGGTTAAGTCCGAGTATTTCTATTGATCAAAAAACGACGAATAAAAATCCAAGAAGTACGGTTGGTACTATTACCGAAATATATGATTACTTAAGATTATTATTTGCCCGCATTGGAACACCATATTGTCCGCACCATCATGTTCCAATTAAAAGTCAAAGTATTGAAGAAATGACGAATCGGGTTTTAGATTTTAGTGAAGGAACAAAACTGGAAGTTTTAGCGCCGGTTTGTCGAGGCGAAAAAGGAACCCATAAAGATTTATTTGATAGTCTTAGAGCTAAAGGATATACGAGAGTCCGGGTAAACGGAGTAAATTATGGTTTAGAAGAAGAAATAACGTTAGAAAAAAATAAAAAAGATAATATTGATGTTGTAGTTGATCGTATTGTTGTTCGGGAAGATGAAAGAAGTCGTATTTTTGAAGCCATTGAGAATAGTACCAAATTAGCGGGAGGACGAGTTATTATTCGCGTTATTGGGGGAGAAGAAATCACCATGAGCGAAAATTATGCTTGTTTAGAATGTAATTATTCTATTGGCGAATTAGAACCAAGAATGTTTTCTTTTAATAGTCCTTATGGGGCTTGTGAAGCTTGTAAAGGATTAGGAACAAAATTGCAATTAAGTGAAGATTTACTTATTCCCGATAAAACCAGAAGTATTAAAAATGGGGCAATTGTTGCGTTAAATATGGATTATAATATGTATATTGCCCAACTTTTAACCGTTTGTGAACATTATGATATTGATATAACAGTTCCCGTTAAAGATATGCCGAAAGATAAATTAAATTTAATTTTATATGGAACTGACGAAAAACTAGAATTTAAATATGTTTCCAAAACTGGTAATACCAGTACAAAGGTTGATTACTACGAAGGGGTAGTTAATAACTTACAACGGCGTTATATGGAAACTACTAGTACTTGGATAAGAGAATGGTTAGAAAATTATATGGTCGAAACTGAATGTGAAGTTTGTCATGGGGCGAGACTTGATGAAAGTATTCTTTCTGTATATATTAATAAAAAAAATATTTATGATATGACTTGTTTAAGTATTAGTGAATTATTAGAATTTATTAAAAATTTAAAATTAACGAAAGAACAAACTGAAATTAGTACTTTAATTTTAAAAGAAATTCAAAATCGTTTAGAGTTTCTAGAAAATGTTGGTTTAGGGTATCTAGCCTTAAATAGACCAGCGGGAACGTTATCGGGAGGCGAAAGTCAACGAATTAGACTAGCTACGCAAATAGGTAGTAAATTATCGGGGGTTTTATATGTTTTAGATGAACCCAGTATTGGTTTGCATCAAAGGGATAATGAAAAATTAATTTATTCCTTAAAAGAAATGCGGGATTTAGGTAATACTTTAATTGTGGTAGAACACGATACCGATACGATGCTAGCTGCCGATTATTTGGTGGATGTTGGTCCCGGAGCGGGTGAAGCTGGTGGTGAAATTGTTGCTTGTGGAACACCAGAAGAAGTAATGAATAATGAAAATAGTTTAACAGGAAGATATTTAAAAGGTTTAGAAAAAATTGAAGTACCGAAAAAAAGAAGAAAAGGTACTGGTAAGTTTCTGGAAGTAATTAAAGCAAGCGAAAACAACTTAAAAAATGTTTCCGTTAAATTTCCTTTAGGTAAGTTTATATGTGTGACGGGTGTATCGGGAAGTGGGAAAAGTACTTTAGTAAATGAAATACTTTATAAAACTTTAGCCAAAACCTTATATCGTTCCAAAGAAATTCCGGGTAAATGCAAAGAAGTAAAAGGAATCGAAAACATTGATAAAGTTGTTGATATAACGCAAGATGCTATTGGTAGAACACCTAGAAGTAATCCGGCTACTTATGTCGGGGTTTTCGATGATATTAGAACAGTATTCACCGAAATGAAAGAAAGTAAAATGCGGGGCTATGATAAAAGTAGATTCTCTTTTAATGTTAAAGGCGGAAGATGCGAAGCCTGTCAAGGTGATGGTGTCAAAAAAATAGAAATGCATTTCTTACCAGATGTTTATGTACCATGTGATGTTTGTCATGGAATGCGTTATAATAGGGAAACCTTAGATATTAAATTTAAAGGTAAAAATATTGCTGAAGTTTTAGATATGCGTGTCTCAGAAGCTATTAAATTTTTTGAAAATGTTCCTAAAGTAAGAGAAAAATTACAAGTTATGATGGATGTTGGTTTATCATATATAAAACTTGGGCAAAGTGCTCCAACCTTATCGGGAGGAGAAGCAGGTCGGGTTAAACTAGCAAAAGAATTACAAAAAAAAGCTACGGGCAAAAGTGTCTTTATCTTAGATGAACCAACGACTGGTTTACATACTGACGATATTAAAAAATTATTAGTTATTTTAAATCGAATCGTAGATAATGGGGATACGGTAATTGTAATTGAACATAATCTTGATGTCATTAAAGTTGCCGATTATATTATTGATTTAGGACCAGAAGGTGGTTCAGGTGGTGGCGAAATAATTGCAACCGGAACTCCCGAAGAAATAGCTAAACAAAATAATTCTTATACCGGTGAATTCTTAAAGAAATATCTTTAATGATTCACCCTTTTTTGTTATAATTACCTTAAGGATGGTGAAAAATGAATCCAATAGCATTTAAATTATTTGGTTATAGTATTAGATGGTATTCAATTTTTTTATTAATTGCCGTCATTTTAGGTTTAACTTTACTGATAAAAGAAGGAAAAAAGTATGGTTATCCCAAAGATTTTTTATTTAATTTAGCTTTTTGGACAATAATTATTGGGTTTATAAGTGCACGGTTATATTATTGTTTATTTAATTATAAATTATATATTGATGATCCTTTAAGTATTTTAAAAATATGGGAAGGGGGACTGGCTATTCATGGTGGTTTAATTGGGGGTTTTCTTACCTTAATCATTTATTGTGCGAAATATCATACGAATCTTTTTAAAGTATGTGATATGGCTAGTGTAAGTGTTTTATTAGGTCAAGCCATTGGCCGGTGGGGTAATTTTTTTAATAGTGAAGCCCATGGGGGAGCAACAACCCTTTTAGAATTACAAAACTATCATATTCCTGAGTTTATAATTGATGGAATGTATATTAATGGAACATATTATCATCCGACCTTTTTTTATGAATCTATTTGGTGTTTAATTGGGGTTTTCCTTTTATTAGTAATAAGACATTTTAAATATATTAAAATTGGTGAATTAACTTGTGTCTACTTAATGTGGTATAGTTTTGGGAGATTCTTTATTGAAGCGATGCGGACAGATTCTTTAATGTTTGCCGGATTTAAAGTAGCTCAACTAGTATCAATTAGTTTATTCTTTATTGCATTAATAGCCTTATTGATTATTAAAAGAAAAAGTAAATTTGAAAGTTTATACCATGAAGAAAATGGAAAAAAAATAAAATGTTAGAAAGAGGGAATAAAAATGATTTATGATTGTATTGTAATTGGTATGGGAATATCAGGAATATCTGCCGCGATTTATCTGAAAAATGGAGGGTTAAATATTTTAATGCTCGAAAAAGAAGCTCCGGGAGGTTTATTAAATAAAATCAATAAAATTAATAATTATCCTGGATATGCTGAGACTACTGGACCAGAGTTATCCTATAAAGTATTTGAAAGTGTTGAGGCTTTAGAAATTCCTTATAAATTAGAAGAAGTAGTGGATATTAGTCTTGCTGATAATTTAAAAATAGTTAAAACTAATAAAGATACTTATAAAACGAAATATATAGTAATTGCTAGTGGGCGTAATCCGCGAAAATTAAATATTGAAAATGAAAAAGAATTAACTGGTAAAGGAGTAAGTACTTGTGCTATTTGTGATGGTAGTTTATATAAAGGTCAAGATATCGCGATTGTCGGGGGAGGCAATAGTGCCTTAGAAGAAGCCATATATCTTTCTAAGTTAGTTAATAAAATTTATTTAATTCATCGGCGTGATACTTTTAGAGCCGAGCAAAGTTTAGTAAATAAAGTAAAAAAACAAGCTAATATTGAAATATTATATAATTCTAATGTCACTAAAATTAATTCAACAAATGATATCTTAGAAAGTATTGAAGTTAATAATGAACGAACTATTACAGTTAAAGGCTTATTTGTATATGTAGGATTTGAATCTAATACTGGTTATTTAAAAAATTTAAATATAACTAATGAATCAGGTAATATTTTAGTTAATGCTGAGGGTGAAACCCAAGTTGATGGAATTTATGCAGCGGGGGATGCTATTCAAAAAGATTTATACCAATTAGTAACGGGAGCTAGTGAAGGAGCTATTGCTGCGGTTAATATTATTAAAGATATTAATCAAAAAGAAAATGCTTAAAGAAAGTTGACAAAAACTCAAGAATAATAGATAATTATAAATAGAGAATAGGTGGTTATCTATGGAGAAAAATAATAAAAATGTAATTATTCAATCGGTAATCCTAGTTGCATCGTTCATACTTATCGCCGTTTCTACAAGTTATGCTTTTTTTACGGCAAACTTTGAAACCACAGGTGATAGTGGGGTATCAGCTACCGCGGCAGATTTAAAAGTTAAATTTACGGATGGGGCTTTAATAAACGCAACTAATATGATTCCTGGGGATGTTGCTACGAAATCATTTACAGTTCAAAATACGGGTAGTCAAGCTATAAAATTTAAAATAGTTGTTAAAAATGTTGTTAATGGGTTTAAGAGACCTCAAGATTTAAAAGTAGAAATCAAAGAAGGAGATAGTGTAATTAAGACTGGTGAAAGTTTTCCCACCGCAGCTGGTCCCATAAGTGATTTAATTACTATTGCAGTTGGAGAAACAAAAAGTTATGAGATAACCATTACATATGTTAATGACCCTGATAATAATCAAAATGAAGATATGGAAAAAAACGTAAGTGCGCAAGTATTTATTGAAGCTGCAGCTTAATAAGAGTATAATAAAAAAGAAAAGTAATTAAGGGATATAGAGTGATATCTATATCTTTTTTTGGAGGTAAAAAATGGATATAATTACAAAATTAGCAAATGATTTAAATATTAAAAGAAGTGGGGTAGAAGCCGTCTTAAAACTTTTAAGTGAAGACTGTACAATTCCTTTTATTGCCCGATATCGGAAAGAAGCAACTGGTAACTTAAATGAAGAACAAATTGGGATAATTGATGAACAATATCGTTATTTAGTTAATTTAGAAAAAAGAAAAGAAGATATAATTCGTTTAATTGCTGAGAAGGACTTATTAACACCCGAATTAGAAGAAAAAATAAAGGCTTGTGAAAAATTAGTAGAAGTTGAGGATTTATATCGGCCATTTAAAGAAAAGAAAAAAACTAAAGCAACCGAGGCCATTAAAATGGGCTTAGAACCTCTAGCTAAAAAAATTATGGCTTTTCCTAAAAATGGTAATTTAGAATCTTTAGCAAGTGGTTATAATATGAGTATTGATGAAGCCTTATTAAATGCTTCTTATATTATAAGTGAGTGGATAAGTGATAATGCTTACTATCGGAAAATAATTCGTAATTATATCTATAATAATGGCTTGATTGTTTCCAAAAAGAAAAAGAATAGTAGCGATGAAGATCATACCTATGAAATGTATTATGAATTTCAAGATAAAATTAAGTATATTAAACATTATCGGGTGTTAGCCCTAAATCGGGGTGAAAAAGAAGGCATATTAACCGTATCAATAGTATTTGATAATGAAAAAGTTATTAACTTATTAAAAGAAAAAGTAATTAAAGAACCAACTTCTTTTGTTTGTGAGATTGTAAATAATGCAATTATTGATTCTTTAAAAAGATTAATTATTCCCAGTATCGAAAGAGAAATACGAGCTGAATTAACCGAAAAAGCTTCAATCGAAGCAATTAAGACCTTTAAAGAAAATTTAGGCAAGTTGTTAATAACTAAACCAATTAAAAACAAAACAGTTTTAGGTTTTGATCCCGCTTTTCGTACCGGTTGTAAATTAGCGGTTTTAAATCCCTATGGTGAAGTATTAGAAATTGCAACAATTTATCCCCATGAACCTCAAAACAAAAAAGAAGAAGCTACTAAAATTTTAAGAGATTTAATTAATAAATATCATATTGATATTATTGCAATAGGTAATGGAACGGCATCTCGGGAAAGTGAAATGTTTGTAGCTGAAGCCATCAAAGGCCTACCTGTTAAATACAATATCGTCAGTGAAGCTGGAGCAAGTGTTTATTCAGCAAGTAAACTAGCCATCGCCGAATTTCCCGATTTAACTGTCGAAAAAAGAAGCGCTATTTCTATTGGCAGACGCATTCAAGATCCCCTTTCCGAATTAGTTAAAATTGACCCTAAATCAATTGGTGTAGGAGAGTATCAACATGATGTTAACCAAGCTAATTTAGGTGAAGCCTTAGATTTTACTGTCCAAAAAATAGTGAATGAAGTAGGAGTTAATATAAATACTGCTAGTGATAGCATTTTAAAATATATCTCTGGTTTAACCAAAAAAACTATTGAAAATATTCAAAATTTTAAAAAAGAAAAAACTTTTAAAAATAGAGAAGAAATAAAAAAATTAAAGGGAATTACTCCCAAAATATATGAACAATGTATTGGCTTTTTACGAATAACTGATGGAGAAAATATTTTAGATCGTACCAAAATTCATCCGGAAAGTTATGATAAAACTTATGAACTTTTAAATTATTTAAATTTAGATTTAAAAAATATTGATACTTTAGAATTTAAAGATACTTTAAAAAATTGTGATATTAATAATATTAGTTCCCAAATAAATTTGGATGTTTATACAACCACAGATATAATTAATGAATTACTAAATCCCGGATTAGACCCCCGTGATAATTTAGAAGATGTGTTATTAAAAAGTGATGTTTTAACTATTGATGATTTAGAAGTAGGGATGGAGTTAAAAGGGACTGTAAGAAATGTTGTTTCTTTCGGAGCTTTTGTTGATATTGGTCTTAAAAATGATGGCTTAATTCATATTTCTAAATTATCCAAAGACTTTGTTAAAAATCCTTTAGATGTTGTAGAAGTGGGAGATATCATTACTTGTTATGTCGAAAAAATTGATAAAGAAAAAAAGAAAGTTAATCTTACTCTTATTTAATATGATATAATTACTTCAAGGTGAAGTATATGAAAAAAAAGTACTCTTTATTTATTGCTTACTTATTTTTATTTATCTTTTTAGAATATATAAATAAAGTTTTAATGTTTAATAAATTTGGGGGTTTAGAATTTTTTTATCCCATAATTTTTGCTATTCCTGTTTGTTTTATTTTAACGATAATTAGTCGTTTGGGTTCGTTAAAGGTTAATAAAATAATAACGATTATTCTCATGTTTTTAATAAGTTTTATATATTGTTTTAATTACTTATATTTTTCTCTTTTAGCGACTCCTTTTTCTATTAGTGTTTTAGAATTAGCTAGTCAAGCCATGGATTTTACCGAAATAGCTTTGCACGTTATAAATGTCGATTTAGTAAGTATCTTAATTATTGCTTTACCCTTTATCATGTTCTTAATTTATCAAAATCATTTTAATTATGAACGAATTACTTTAAAAAAGACGGGTTTAAGTCTTTTATTAGCCATTATCTTTTATGTTGGAGCAATCCTATCTTTAAATTTAGATAAAACTAAATTATATTCGGCTTATAACTTATATTACAATTTAGATGCAATTACCCCATCGACTGACGTTTTAGGAGTATTTACGACCGAGCGATTAGGTATAAAAAGAAATTTATTTGGTTTTGAAGAAAAGATTTTATTACCAGATGAAACTCCCGAAGAACCAAGTGAAGAACCCGAAAAGCCAGTTTCTTATAATAAAATAGAGATTGATTTTCCTAGTTTAATTTTAAATACGAAAGATAAATCTTTAAAAAGTTTATATGAATTTTTAAATAATGAAACTCCTTCTAAGCAAAATGAATATACTGGGATATATAAAGGAAAAAATTTAATTTTTATTTTAGCCGAAGGCTTTAATTCGATTGCCGTGGACGAAGAAAGAACTCCAACACTTTATAAAATGATTCATGAAGGGTTTAATTTTACAAACTTTTATAGTCCCGTTTTCTTAAGTACGACCGGTGGTGAGTTTCAAGCCACAACTAGTTTAATTCCAACTCAAGAAATTTTAGGTTTATGGCGAAATAGTAATCCCACGATAAGCTATGCTTTAGGTAATGCCTTTAAAAAAGAAGGTTATTATGCTAGTAGTTATCATGATTGGAATTATAAATATTATAGTCGGCAAAAAACTATGCCGACATTAGGTTATGATAATTATTTAGCTTGTAAAAATGGTTTGGAAAAAGAAATGAATTGTAATTGGCTTCCTAGTGATGTTGATTTAATTGATACAACATTTTTAAAATACGCTAATAATACCCCTTTTATAACTTATTATATTTCAGTAAGTGGTCATGCTCCATATAATTTTTTAGGAGGCAATAGCATAGCTAGTAAAAATAAAATGTATGTCGCTGATTTACCATATTCTGATGCGGTTAAAGCATATTTAGCCAGTCAATTAGAACTCGAGTTTGCTTTAACTGATTTAGTTAATAAATTAGATACCCAAGGTATTTTAGATGATACAGTTATTGTTTTAGTCGGGGATCATTATCCTTATACTTTAACTGTTGATGAAATAAATGAAATATCTTCTTATAAAAGAGATGAAACAATTGAAGTTAATCATAGTAATTTAATAATTTGGAATAATAAAAATATGGAAATAACTAGTTCAAAAGTAGCTAGTCAATTAGATGTTCTACCAACTATTTTAAATTTATTTGGTATTAATTATGACTCCCGGTTATTAATTGGTAATGATATTTTTAGTGATAAAGAAGGATTAGCTATTTTTTCTGATCGTAGTTGGAAAAGTGATTTAGGGACCTATACAGCATCCAATAAAAAGTTTGTTCCAAACCCTGGAGTAGAAGTACCAGATAATTATGTTGAAAATATGAATTTAAGAATAGCAACCTATTTTACAATGAGTAAGGTTATGATTGAAAAAGATATATATAAAACATTGTTAGGAGAGTAGATAGTATGTGTGGCATAACAGGATTTGTGAGTAAAGAAAAAAATAAGAAAAAAATAATTAAAGAAATGGCTTCTTCTATTCAACATCGCGGACCAGATGAAGAAGGTTATTATGTTGATAGTGATATTGCTCTTGGCCATCGCCGTCTTTCTATTATTGATTTAAGTAGTGGTAAACAACCAATGGAGAATGAAGATGGCAATTTAGTTGTTATCTTTAACGGGGAAATTTATAATTATTTAGAACTAAGAACCGAATTAAAAAAGCATAAACATCAATTTAAAACGAATAGTGATACCGAAGTATTACTGCATGGCTATGAAGAGTGGGGTAGCGCTTTACCTAAAAAATTAAGAGGGATGTTTGCTTTTGCAATTTGGAATAAAATAGATAAAACGCTTTTTCTAGCTCGCGATAATTTTGGCATTAAACCATTATATTATTATCAAAATGGCGAATCATTTATGTTTGCATCCGAAATAAAGGCCTTTTTGCATCATCCAACTTTTAAAAAAGAATTAAATAAAGAATTAATTGGTCCCTATTTATCTTTTAGTTTTACTCCTACTACGGAAACATTCTTTAAAGGAGTTTACCGGTTAGACCCGGGGACTACTTTAACACTTAAAGATAATAATTTTAAAATTGAAAGATATTTTAAAATTAGCTTTAAAGAAAAAAATAAAGATTTTTCTACATTTGTAAATGATATATCAAATATTATGTCTGATAGTGTCAATCATCATATGTTAAGTGATGTCGAAGTTGGTTCTTTTTTGTCAAGTGGCATTGATTCATCTTATATAGTAAGTTTAGCTAAACCCGATAAAACCTACACCGTAGGTTATGATATTCCCCGGTATAGTGAAATAGATTATGCTAAAGATTTAGCCGCTAAATTAAAAATTAAAAATATTAGTAAAAAAATAACTAAAGAAGAATATATGAAAATAATTCCCAAAATTATGTATCATATGGATGAACCAACTAGCGATCCCGCGGCTGTGGCTTTATATTTTGTTTCCAATTTAGCCAAAAAAGATGTCAAAGTAATCTTATCAGGAGAAGGAGCTGACGAATTCTTCGGGGGCTATAATTACTATCGGGAAGAAATAGATTACCAATTTTATAATAAAATTCCTTACTTTTTTAGACATATGGCCGCCCTTATATTTGGTTTACTTCCGGAATTTCCGGGTCGTAATTTTATCGTAAGACGGGGAACTAAATTAGAAGATGGTTATATTGGTGTTAATAAAGTTTTCTCCGAAAAAGAACGCAAGAAAGTTTTAAGTTTTAAAGATACTTTAAAAAATAAAGATATAACCGCGGATACTTTTTTAGAATATCGTGATGAAAGCAATATTATTAAAATGCAAGCTATCGATATTAATTTTTGGCTAATTAAAGATATTTTACAAAAAGCTGATCGGATGACGATGGCTAATTCCTTAGAAGGAAGAGTACCCTTTGTCGATAAAGAAGTCTTTAAAGTAGCATCCTCTTTACCATTTCCTTATAAAGTATCCAAAGAAAATACCAAAGTTGCTTTAAGAGAAGCAGCCAAAAAAGCGATTCCTACCGAGGCTTATAAAAAGAAAAAGTTAGGTTTTCCGGTTCCTTTAAGAGAATGGATGCGGGATGATGATATTTATAACGAAATAAAAAAGACTATTCAGGAAGACTATGTTAAAGATTTATTTAATCAAAAATATGTTCTAAAATTATTAGAACAACATAAAAATAAAAAGAAAGATAACTATAAAAAAGTTTGGACAGTTTATTGTTTCTTAAAATGGTATGAAGTTTTCTTTTTAGATAGAAAGTATAATTATGAATAAAAATTTAAAATATTGTCTTTTACCTTTAATTTTACTTATTATTTTAATAATTCTTCTCTATACGGATAATTTATTAACTTTTGATATATATATAGCTAGTTTAATTTATCATTCACCATTTTTAACTAGTTTCTTTAAAATTATTACGTGGTTTGGTTCCACTTGGGGAATTATTACTATTTCTTTAATTCTTATATTTATTATTCGTCCTTTAAGGGAATTATTATGGTTATATACAACTATTATTTCTTCAACTATTATTAATAATATTTTAAAAGTAATTATTTGTCGACCTAGACCAGATTTAGACTTCTTAGTAAAAGAAACTACTTATAGTTTTCCTAGTGGACACGCGATGGCAACCCTTACCTTTTATGGCTCATTAATTTATTTAATTTGGCAAAGTAATTTAAGTAAAGGAAAAAAAGTCTGTTTAACTTCTTTTTTAGGTCTTTTAATAATGCTAATAGGTTATAGTCGTATTTATTTAAATGTTCATCATTTAACGGATATTTTCGCGGGTTATTTATGTTCTATTATAATCATTAATTTAGCAATAATATTATTTAAAAAGTACGTAAAAGCATAATAAAACTTATATAATTTTTAAAAAAATGTTATAATTTTATTAGAAAACTTTACCTAGGAGGTATAATGATGATTATTAATATGAATGATTCAATTAAATGTTTAGAATTAGGAAAAGACTTAATTAAAAGATTAGAAGAACATAATATTATAAGTGTTAATGATTTATGGAAAATGAAAAGACAAGAATTAAAAGATTTAGGTTTTAATAATAAAGATATTAATGAATTAATTATTAAACTCCAATTATCAGGTTTAGATTTAAATAAAAAATATGTTAAATAGGAGGTAGAAAGGTATGGCAACAATTTTAAAAAAGTTAAAACAAGATAATTATGAAGCAATGTTTGTAAGTTTAATGACGATAATTGTTGGGATTATTATGATTATTTATTCTACTAATATTTTAAATATAATTTCTTATTTAATGGGAGGAATTTTAATTATTAATGGTTTACTTAAAATATTTTATTATTTTAAATATGAAGGTAAATATAATATTTTTAATTATGATTTATCTTTTGGTATTTTAAATATTATTTTAGGTATTTTCTGTTTTATATTTAAAAGTGAACTTCAAAGTATCTTTCGTTTAATTATTGGCCTAATTGTTATTTATGAAGGTATATTAAATATTACTTTAGCTACTAAGATTTTATATGTTAATAAACCAGCGGGTTTAATAAGTATTTTATTATCTTTATTAATGATTTTAAGTGGGGGACTTATTGTTTTAGTTAAAGGAATAGTTATTGAAACAATTGGTTATATTCTTGTACTTTTTGCTATTATGAATATAATTGAATGTTTAATTTTTCATAAGAATTTAAATAAAATAAGTAAATACTTAAGTAGTATTTAACTATTTTTTTTGGAATATATTTAATTATAAAAACATATTTTTTTATTTAGGGGGATTATAGTTATGCGTAAAATTACAGATTTTATCGTGAGATTAAGATATTTATTTTTAGTTTTATTTATCATTTTAGGAATATTTTGTTTGTACTTATCAACTAAAGTAGAAATTAATGAAGATATCATGAAGTATTTACCTAAAACTAGTGAAACTAAAATTGGTAAAGATATTATGGATAAAGAATTTAGTAAACAGGATACAGCAGTTTTAAATGTAATGTTTAAAGATTTAAGCGAAGAAGAAAAAAGTACTACTTTAAATAAATTAGAAAGTATTACCGGAGTAAGTTCGGTTCTTTATGATAATACTTCACTTTATAATCAAGATAAATATACTTTATATGTTTTAAATGTAGATGATTATGCTGATTCAAAAATATCAACTGATGTTTATAACTATGTAGTTAATAACTTTAAGCCTGTAGGATTAAGTGGTTCAATTTATGATGAAAATAAACCTATTTTACAATTATGGATTGTTATTTTAGCTATTGCTTGTGCGATGATTATTTTAATAATTTTAAGTGAATCATATTTAGAACCTTGGTTATATTTAATATCCATTGGCATTGCTATCTTTATTAATAAAGGTACCAATATTATGTTTTCTAGTGTCTCAGCGATTACTAATTCTATTGTTGCTATCTTACAACTGGCTTTATCGATGGATTATTCTATTATGTTATCTAATCGTTATAAACAAGAAAAAGAAAATCATGCTAAAAAAACAGATGCCATGAAAGAAGCTTTATATCAATCATTTAAAGCTATTTTTAGTAGTTCAATCACAACCATTGTTGGTTTAATAGCCCTAGTATTTATGAGTTTCACCATTGGTAAAGATTTAGGTTTGGTTTTAGCTAAAGGAGTTCTTTTAAGTTTAGTAAGTATCTTCTTTTGTTTGCCAGCTTTACTTTTACTTTTTGATAACTTAATTGCTAAAACTAAGAAAAAAGCCATCAAAATTAACTTAGCTAAATTAGGTAAATTTACTTATAAAATGCGCTATGTTGAAGCTATTTTAATCGTCATTATCTTTATAGTTGCTTATATTTTTAAAGGTAATATTAATATTTTATATACCGGAAGTGAACAAGATAAAGTTGGAAAAGTTTTTCAAACGAATAACCAATTAGCTATTGTTTACCATAATAATTACGAGAATATGATGGCTAATTATTGCAAGGAATTAGAAAATGAGGAAAAAATAACGGATGTTTTATGTTATGCCAATACTATCAATGAAAAACTAAAGTTTAATGAATTAAATAACAAACTAGCTCTTATGGGGCAAAATATCGAAATTGAAGATTACTTAATTAAATTAATTTATTATAAATATTATAATCCGGAAGAAAATAATAAAATGACTTTAAATCAATTTATATCTTTTATTAAAAAAGAAGTTAAAGAATCGGCTTTTTCACAAACTTTAACTAATGAAATAAAAGATAATTTAAATTTACTAGAAAACTTTACAAATAGTTCTTTGCTAAACCAAAAAAGAAACCCAAAAGAAATAGCTAAGATTTTCGAAATGAAGGAAAATGATGTTAATAACATTTTAACTTATTATAATAGTAATAATTTAGATATTACGTTATCTTTAAAAGATTTTGTTAATTTTATCTTTAATGATGTTTTGAAAAATGCCGAATACGCTTCCCAAATCGGGGATAGTACAATTCTTAAATTACAAAAATTAAAAGATTTTACGGATGCATCAATAATCAATAAACCTTTAACTTCTAAGGAACTGGCTAATATGTTTGGTATTGATGAAAAATTAATTCAAGATTTACTTTTTTTAAATGATGCCAAAAACGAAAGTACTACGAAATTAACCTTTAACGAATTTGCTAACTTTTCCCTTAACTTAGCAGAAGATGAAACGTATCAAGCATATCTTGATACTGATACTAAACAATTATTAACTAAATTACAATTACTAAGTAATGAAAATATAGTTAATAAAGATGTTAATATAACGACGATGAAAAATTATCTTAATAATTTAGGTTTAAATATAACAGATAAGGATTTAAATTTATTATATGTTTATTATGTAGGGAGTAATACCCAAACTAAATTAAGTATCAAAGAGTTTAGTACTACAGCTCTTTTAATGGCCCAAGATGAAATATATCAATCTTTCTTTGATGAACGAACAAAAATGTTACTAGAAATGTTAGCTAAAATATCTGATACCAATACTTATAGTGTTTCTGATATTGCGACGAGTCTAGGGCAAGATAAAACTTTAGTAAGTGTAGTGTTCGGGGTTTTTGATCAAGGGACAAATAAAAATATTTCGTTAAAAAATCTTATTAATTTCTTATCTACAAATAAAGATAATTCTTTATTAAAACCTTATTTACAAGATAATCTAGCAACATTAGATTTAGCTTATTTAATTGTTAGTAATCTAAAAACAAATTATAACTATCAAGAATTAAGTGCCATATTAAATATTGATGCTGCAAAAGTAAAACTAATCTATACTTTATATGATAATAATCAAAACATCCAAACGATGAGTCCAATAGCTTTAGTAGATTTTATTTTAAATAATAAAGATAATGAACTATTAAAACCTAACTTATCTAAGCAAATTTTAAATGAACTAAACTTATTAAAAGAAGTAATGACTTCGACATTAAATAATACTAAATATAGTGCTTCTAAGTTAAGTTCTCTTTTTAACCTACCAATAGATACTTGTAAATTATTATATAGTTTATATAACACCCAATATTTAAAAAATAATCAAACAATATCTTTAGCTAATTATGTTAATTTTTTAGTAAAAGAAATAATGCCTAATCCGGAATATACTAATAAATTTACTAATGCGCAAAAATTAAAAATAACAACAATTAATAATATCATAACGGACTCTTTAAATAAAACTAAATATTCTAAAGATAAAACTTATAGTACTTTAAGTAAATTAACACCTAATTTAGATAAATCTTTAATTGATTTAGTTTATCTATATTATGGCAGTATTAAAGAATATGATTTAACTTATCAAATGACTATTGAAGAATTTGTAAATTATTTAAATACGCATATTATTACTGATTCCCGGTTTAATGATTTTCTTGATAAGGAAAAAAGAACAGAAATTATAGAGGCCGAGGACTTACTTAATAAATCCAAAAATCTAATTGTATCTGATAATTATTCCCGTATTGTTTTAAATACAAAGTATGCCTTTGAAAATAAAGAAACATTTAATTTTGTTAATAATATTCATAAAAGACTTGGTAATTTAAGTGATGTTTATGTTGTTGGTGATTCCCCAATGGCGGTAGAAATAAGTAAAACCTTTAATAATGAATTAAATAAAATTACGATTTTAACCATGATATTTATTTTTATTGTTGTTGCCTTTACCTTTAAAGATTTAATTATTCCTTTAGTTTTAGTCTTAATTATTGAAACCGCGGTATATCTTACCATGAGTGCGATTAGTTTAACAGGTGGTTCGGTTTATTTTATATCTTTATTAATCGTGCAAGCTATTCTTATGGGAGCAACTATTGATTATGCGATAGTTTATACTTCATATTACAAAGAATCTCGAATAACGATGGGAATTAAAGATGCTATTATTAATGCTTATAATCGTTCAATTATGACCATCATTAGCTCTTCATCAATTTTAATAATTGTTACTTTAATAGTTGCTAATTTTGCTTCCGCCATTGCGGCCAAAATATGTGAAACCATTTCTTATGGGACATTCGTTTCAACTATCTTAATCTTATTTATTTTACCTGGAGTTTTAGCATCAACTGATAAACTAATTTGTAGAAAAGGCTCATTTAAAGAACCAAAGGTCAAGTAAAAAAACTTACTTGCCTTTTTTTAATATTTAATCGTGATATAATAGATTACATTAAGAGGGATATTATGAATAAAAAAATAATTTTAATTATGATTGTTATTTTAACAATTAGTTTATTAGGAATAATAGGTTATAAGATATTAAATAATTATTCTTATGTTTTAAAAATAAACTGGAATATTGAATTACCCAAGAATTTAAAAGAAATATATGAAATTAGTACTGATGCCAATTTCCACGGGGATGGTACTCGTTATCACATTTTTACTTATCAAGAAGATGAACAAGTCCAAGATATGTTTAAGTGGACTTTAAATGAACAAGAAACTTTATATTATAAATCTTATCAAGAATTTGTCGATGATTCTTTAAATAAACTAAATGTTCCTTCCACCAATTATCCTAATTATGCTAACTCTCAATATTGGTATAATAAGAAAGATGATAATAGCGAAATAATTATTCTTTGGGATAGCCTAGAAAATAAATTATATATTATTGAATCATTTTTATAAAGAGAACTCTCACTTTATGTCCTGTTTATTAATTTAAGAATTTTATATAATTTTTTTGAAGGAGAAAAATATATGAATCAAGAAAAGATTGGCAAATTTATTGCTAAGTTAAGAAAAGAACAAGATTTAACTCAAGAAGAATTAGCTGAAAAATTAGGAGTAAGTGCTAAATCTGTAAGTAGATGGGAGAACGGTGTTTCTCTTGTCAAATGACACATAATAAAAAAATAAGAGATTTACTTTATTTTAAAGGAAAAAGTGAAGATTTAGAAATTAAGTTAGAAATTTCAAAAAAGATAGAACTTGGTGATATTTTTAACATAATTGTATCCATATCAAAATAAATGTAGATTTTAGCAGTTTTGAATTTAGGTAAAAGGTATGTCTAAAAAAAGCATATCTTTTTTATTATGTGAAATTAGAAAGAGAGGAATGATAATTATGAGTTTAAATTATGGAATATTTAGAAGTGAACCGATAATGACTATCAATGATTTAGCCCAAATTGGATCACACAATAAAAGAGAAAAGAAAGCATATAAAAGTAATAAAGATATTAAATTAGAATTAAGTAAAAATAATATAGAATTAGTACCCTTAGCAGAAAAGTATGTTAAGGGTTTTAAATTGAAAGTAAAAGATTATGAAAAAGAACACAACGAAAGAATGAAAACTGAACGACCTGAAAGAAAAAGAACTTTTAATGAAATGCTAAATAAGTCTAAAAGTGTTGTTGCCGATGAATTATTATTTACAACAACAAATAAATTTTTCAATGATAAAAGTAAAGAAGAAATAATAAGATGGGCTAATACTTGTATGGATTTTGTTTATAATGATTTAGGTTATACAAAAGAACAAGTTTTACATGCAACAATACACATGGACGAATTAACACCACATATTCATTGTGTTGTTATACCACTTGTTAAAAAATTAGATAAAAGAACAAATACAGAAAGATACACTATATCTAAAAAGCAATATATCAAAGATAATATCCATTTATCAGAATTACAAGATGTTTATAACGTTAGATTAAGGGAAGCAGGTTTTGAACTTGAACGAGGTATTAAAGGTAGCGATAGAAAACATCAAAAAGTAAAAGAGTTTAAGAAAACAACTAGATATTTTGAGGAAAAAGTAACCACTATCAATAAAGGTTTAGAAGAGTCT
>CANPZX010000008.1 GCA_947589195.1 uncultured Bacilli bacterium
CTAACTCTAGGGCTAATCAGCGTTCTGGGGGGGGGGTATTTTAGTCTATAGGACATATGCTTTGTACCAGGAAGAAAAAGAGTATAATGTCATAAAAGGAATAATTCCCGATTTTGGCTATGATGTGAAACTAGCTATTAAAGTAGATAAAGAAGAAGTTCAGAGTGTTCCCGAAAGGGGAAATGGTTTATATAAAACCAATGTAGTATGTAATAATAAAGTAATAGGTAAGTGGGATTATAATGCCTGGAATTTAAAAATTGAAAATCCGAAGAAAGATACAAGATGTACGATAGAATTTACAACTGATGGAATAACTAAAGAACAATACGATGAATATATATCAGAGGGAGTAAGTTTAAGAAGAAATACTTATCGAGGAAAAGATATAACTTCTTATTATGAAGATGAAAGTTTATATGAGATGATTAGTAGTTGTAGATTTGATGATATTTATGTTGGCGATTATATAAAATCTAGCAACAATACAGAAAATAAAGAAATAACTTGGTTAATCGCGGATTTAAATAATTATTTACATTCGGGATATACTGACTTAAATACATGTCATGCGACAATAATTCCAGCAGAACCTTTAAAAGATGATAAGATGAATGATAGTGCTACTACTGGTGTAGTAAATTCCAATTTAAAACTTAAACAATTGGGTTCTGATACAGAAAGAACTAGCATAGGAGCATATATGGGAAGTAAAATGAAACAAGAAACATTGCCAAGTATATTTGATACATACATAAAACCAGTCTTTGGTGATAATGTAATAGAATATACCAATTTATTGGCTGACCAAATGGAAAGTAGTCGTTCGAATCAATTTGGAACAATAAGTGGAGCATCGTCTGGCTGGGCTTGGTATGATAGTCAAGTAGACTTAATGAGTGAAGTCAATGTCTATGGTTCGACTATTTGGTCAAGTAGTGGCTACGACATAGGCATCGATAATAGGCAATATGCTATTTTTAAACTAAAACCGGAATTTATCAATAGTTATGGGGATAAAAGATTTAATTATTGGTTAAAGGCGGTCGCCCGCTCTGCGAACTTTGCTACGGTCAGCAACGATGGCGTTGCCAGCACGTACGGCGCCTCCAGCTCGCGTGGTGTCCGTCCCCGCTTCCTAATCAAATAATTTAAAAAATAGTATAATTGAAACAATTTTGGTGAATTTTATTTGACTTTTTATGGGCTTTTGCATATAATTTTAACTGGTACATTTTATTTGTTTGAAATACCTAGCCCTGGGTAAGTGATGGTGTGGATAACTAATGAAAGGATATTGTTATGAAGACATTCATGCAAAAAAAAGAAAATATTGAACGTAAGTGGTATGTAATCGATGCTGAAGGTGAAACTTTAGGTAGACTTGCTACTAAAGCAGCAACTGTTTTAAGAGGTAAACATAAAGTTACTTATACTCCTCATGTTGATTGTGGTGATTACGTAATTATTGTTAATGCCGCCAAAGTCAAATTAACTGGTAATAAACTAAATGATAAGATGTATTACAATCATAGTGGTTATCCAGGAGGACTTAGAGAAAGAAATGCAAAAACAATGATTGAAAATTATCCATGCGAAATGGTGGAAAGAGCAGTTAAAGGTATGCTTCCTCATAACAGATTAGGTCGTCAAATGGCTAAAAAATTGTTTGTTTATGCTGATGCAGACCACAAACATCAAGCTCAAAAACCAGAAAGTATGAAGGTTTTATAGGAGGGTATTATGGCAAATAAACAAAGTTGGTCAGCAACTGGAAGAAGAAAACGTTCTAGTGCACAAGTTACGCTTACAAGTGGAACAGGTATTATTACGATTAATGGTGTAGACGTTAATGAATATATGCCTTATGAAACTTTAGTAATGGATTTAAAACAACCTTTAACAATTACAAATAATGAAAATAAGTTTGATGTTATAGTTAATGTTAAAGGTGGCGGTTTTTCTGGTCAAACTGGAGCTATCCGTTTAGGAATAACAAGAGCATTACTTAAATATGATGCTACTTCTGATCAAACTAGAGATGATTCTTATCGTCATATTTTAAAAAATGCTGGTTTCGTTACAAGAGACCCAAGAGTTAAAGAACGGAAGAAACCTGGTCTTAAGAAAGCTCGTCGAGCACCACAATTTAGTAAACGTTAAAACTTATATCAATATTTTAAAAAAGTTCGGATTAGCCGAACTTTTTGCATGTAATAGAAAAATTAAATTAAATGTTTATAATATTTCCAAGCTAATATTTTAAAAACGTGATGGTTAAGAATATCTTCGGAAATAGTATTATTTGCTAAAGAATCTTTTATTTCTTGAAAACTTTTGGCATAATCAGTAGTTATTAAAAGGTCATTACCAGCTAAAATAGCTTTAGTGTTAGGCATGGAAATTTGGGTTATAGCTCCCATACTTAAATCATCCGTAATAATTATACCTGTGAAATTTAAGTCTTTTAATAAAATATCATGAATTTTTAAAGATAATGAAGAAGGATTTTCACTATCAATATTTTCCATAATATTATGACTTACCATGATGGCTTCAGCTCCAGCTTCAATTCCAAAGATAAATGGTGGCAAGTAATTATTTTGAATACTTTCTAAACTTTCTTTGTTTATCGCCATTCCTTTATGAGTATCTTTAGAATTACCATAACCAGGGAAATGTTTTAAAGTATAAGAAACAGTTCCTTCTTTACTAGCTTCGATAACAGTTTTAGCATAAATATTTACGAGATTAGTTGGTAGTTTTAAAGTTCTTTCATAAATATAATCAGCCTTATTAGTCGATACATCAACAACGGGAGCTAAATTTAAATTTAAGCCTAAACTAGATAGTAATTTACTTTTATTTATAGTGTCTTCTCTTATGGCTTCATAACCGCCCTCTAAATAAATTTCACTAGGTGATAAAAAAGGCGTTGGAGCTAAATTTTGATATTTGCTTACTCTTATAACTTTTCCTCCTTCTTCATCAACGGCGGTTAAAAGAGGAATGGAAGTGTTTGTTTGTATATTACTAATCATATTCTTTACTTGTTCTGTAGTCTTATTTTTAAAATCACTCGCAAAGAAGACATATCCCCCTAAATGATAAGTTTGGGCGTCCTTTACATCATTATTACTAGGATGACGAGCTAAAAGTAATTGGCCAATCTTTTCATCTAAACTAAGAGTATTTAAAAGATTATAAGCTTGTTCATAATAATCTTTAAATAAACCATTATCTTGCCAAGCAATGGGTACTAAACTTTCTTTTTCTTGTTGTTCATAAGATATTATTTTAAAATCTTTAGAAGTACTAAGATTACCTTGATATTTTAATATTAAAGTATTTTCTAATTGTAAGTCATGAGAATCAAGGGCAATATTATATTCTACGTTATCGGTAGTTGTAATAGTAATTATATTATCTTTAATATTAGTAATTGTTCCAGTTAAAGTTTTTATTTCTCTTTTTTCGTTGTAGGAAAAAGTTGTGGTAAGGATTAGAGCTAATAAAGTAAAAGTTAAAATAAGAGTATAACTTAAAGTTTTTTTCATATGTCCACCTATTTTTCTATATTTAGATTAGCACTTTTTTTTAAATTCGTAAATGTTATTTTAAGGGGATATTTGTCGATAATTCTAATTTTGCTTTATTAAATTTTTATTCTAGTGTATAATTGGTTTAGAAAAGTAAAGGGATTTATTATGTTAGGTGAAATACTAGAAATAAGAAATAATTTTATAAAAATTAAAAATAATACCGATGTTAATAACAATATTGTTAATTATTATGTCAAGGTCCAAGATAAAGAAAATACTTTTGTAGGTGAAATAATTACGTTTACAAAAGAGTTAATCGAGATTAAGTTAATCGGGGAAATTAAAGATAATAAATTTATTCATGGTATTAGTAATAAACCAGCCTTTACTTCACAAGTAAGTTTGTTATCGACCGAAGAAATAAAAATCCTTTTTGGAATTAATAATTATAAACCGGAACAAAAATTGTATTTAGGAAAAAGTGCTGTTTATAAGGATTATCCAATTTATTTAGATATTAATAATTTATTTGCTAGTCATTTAGTTATTTTAGGAAATACTGGGAGTGGTAAATCTTGTGGAACGGCCCGCCTTTTACAAAATTTATTTTATAAAAAAGATGCTGACCCAGTTAATTCAACTTTCTTTATTATTGATGCTTATGGGGAATATGAAAATGCTTTTAAAATGATTAATTATTTTAATAAAGATTTACAGTTTAAAAGTTATAAAACGAAAATAAATAGTGATAATATATTACAGATTCCGTTGTGGCTTTTAAGCTTGGATGATATTTGTTTGCTTTTAGAAGTTAAAAGTAAAAGTCAAATTCCTATTGTAGAGAAAGCTTTGAAGTTAGTAAATGTTTTTAAAAGAGAAGAAGAACAAGTAATAAAGTATAAAAATAGTATTATTGCTAGTGCATTATTAGATATTTTTATTAATGGGAAAACTCCCGCGCAAATAAGAGACCAAATATTTTCGGTTTTATCAAGATATAATACGAAAGCTTTAAATTTGGATACACCAGTTTATGTACCAGGTTATACGAGACCACTTAGACAATGCTTGTTAATCGATGCATCTGGTAAAATTAGAGAAATGGAATTAGTAGTTAAGTTTTTGCAATCATTTTTATTAGATGAGATGCATTTAGATTTACCAGATGGCACGTTTGTTTATTCGTTAAATGATTTGTTATATGCTTTTGATTTTGCTTTAATTAATGAAGGGTTATTAAATAATGGCGAAGTATTTAATAATGCTAATGATTTGCGAGTAAGATTAAAGAGTTTAGCAGATAGTGAATTAAGTAAATTTTTTACTTTTACAAAACATTTTACCAAAAAGGAATTTTTTAATAATTTAACACAACAAAATGGGAAAAAGGTCCAAGTAATAAATCTTAATTTAAGTGAATTAGATGATAGATTTGCTAAAATTGTTGCCAAAATTTATTCAAAATTTTTATTTGATTATGTAAAATATGAGGTGCAAAGAGTTGAACTACCTATACATATTATTTTAGAAGAAGCCCATCGTTATGTGCAAAATGATGCGGATTTAGAAATACTA
The DNA here is from genome assembly GCA_947589195.1 of uncultured Bacilli bacterium. GTDB lineage: Bacteria > Bacillota_I > Bacilli_A > RF39 > UBA660 > MGBC108787. Next base: position 5,118 of record CANPZX010000008.1, read on the forward strand.
GGTTATAATATTTTTGAAAGAATAGCTAAAGAAGGAAGAAAATATGGAGTTCTTTTGAATTTAATAAGTCAAAGACCATCGGAGTTATCACAAACAGTTTTATCCCAATGTAGTAATTTCTTAGTTTTTAAAATAACTCATCCAGCTGATTTGGAATATATTCAGGCGATGATACCTTTTATTGATGAAGAAATTACTTATAAAATTAAAAATTTACCAACTGGACATTGTTTAGTATTTGGGAGTGCCTTAATGCTACCGACGATAGTTAAAGTTGATTTAGCGAGTCCAACTCCAAGTAGTAGTAGTTGTGATGTGGCGAATATTTGGTTTAAGAAAAACTAGATTTTAGATTATGATTGAAGTAAAATAAGATTATGGAAGTTTAAAGAAGTTGGTAAAAAATGTTTAATAAATTTATTATATTTTTTCTATTATTTATGATTTATTCTTTTTTGGGATGGCTAATGGAAGTTTTACTTATTTTAATAAAGAATAAAAAATTTGTTAATCGGGGTTTTTTAATTGGGCCATATTGTCCGATTTATGGTTATGGGGTAATAGGTATTTTGCTTTTAATTGGGCAAAATAGTAAAGATATCCTGGCAGTTTTCTTAAAATCAATTTTGATTTGTTCAGTTTTGGAATATTTAACTTCTTATTTGATGGAAAAGTTATTTAAAGCTAGATGGTGGGATTATTCAGATAAGAAATTTAATATTAATGGACGTATTTGCTTAGAGACAATGGTTCCGTTTGGAATTCTTGGAACAGTTTGTTTTTATATTTTAAATCCTTTATTTATAAAAATAATATCTTTAATTAATCCAATTATACGGAATATTATAGGAATAATTTTACTTGTTATTTATATAACTGATAATATTGTTTCATTTAATATAATGAATAAGATTAAGGGGAAAATTAAATCCCAAAAAAGAGATAATACGGAAAAGGTTAAGGAAAATGTAATTAAATGGTTAGAAGAAAATTCTAGATTCTATCGCCATATTAAAAATGCTTATCCTAATTTTGCTATAAGAAAAAAAGTAAAAAAATAGATTATGATATGAAATGCCGATTTTTTTCGGTGTTTTTTTAAAAGTGGGTGCAAAAAGGTGTAATTTTCTTCAAAAAGTGGGTGCAAAAAGGTGTAAATTTTGTTAAAAAGTGGGTGCAAAAAGGTGTAAGGAATGCTATAATTAAGGTAATTAAGGAGTTGATAATAGTGAAAAGAAAAATATATGAACAATTAATTGATTGGAAAAATACGGAATCTTTTAAACCTTTAATTGTTTTAGGCGTAAGACAATGTGGGAAGACATATATAATTGATGAATTTTGTAAAAATGAATTTAAAAGTTATAAAAAAATAAATTTATTATATGATTTAGATATTGTTAAATTATATGCTTCGAATGAGTCATCAGATAAAAAATATAATGATTTAAAGACTTTATTAGATTTTGATTTTGAACAAGAGGATAGTATTTTATTTATTGATGAAATTCAAGAAAGTGAAGAGCTTATTTCAGATTTAAAGTATTTTTATGAAAAACATAATAATGTCCGGATAATATGTGCTGGTTCTTTATTAGGAGTTAAATTAGCTAGGCTAAATAAACCTTTTCCTGTGGGAAAAATAACTAGATTATATATGTATCCAATGGATTTTGAAGAATTTTTAATAGCTTTTAATCAACAACCACTTTTAGATAAGATTAAAGATTGTTTTGAAAATAATAGGACTATGGGTATACTTCATAATAAAGCAATTGACTATTATAGAAGATATTTATTATCGGGGGGAATGCCAGAAAGTGTTAAAGCACTAGTTGATTGTGGAGACAATTACTATTATTATGATTTATCTTCGTTAAATGATATCGTAGAAGATTATAAAAATGATATGAATCATCATGTTGCAAATGCTACTGAAACTTTAAAAATTAGAAATATATATAATTCTTTGTCATCTCAATTACAAAATGCTTCGAAAAAGTTTCAATATTCAGTTGTTGACTCTAATGCCAAATCAAGAGAATATTCATTACCATTAAATTGGCTTGAAGAAAGTAATATGGTTCAAATATGCAAGTGTGTTAAATTACCAGAAAAACCATTGTTAGGTTTTGTGGATAATGATGTATTTAAAGTATATTATTCAGATGTTGGCATTTTTAATAGATTGGTCAATAATGATATTAAAACAGTTATGCTTGATGATATGAAAATATATAAAGGTATAATAACAGAAAATTATGTTGCTAATCAATTAAAGGCAAATGGTATTGATTTAGTATATTGGAAAGGAAATAGAAATTCGGAAGTTGATTTTTTGATTTCTACAAAAGATGATGGAATAATTCCTATTGAAGTAAAAGCTGAGGAACATACTCAATCTAAAAGTTTAAAAATTTATGAAGAACTATATCATCCAAAATATATGATTAGAATTAGTTTAAAGGATTTTGGATATAATCCCGAAACAAAGATTAAATCTATTCCTTTGTATGCAACCTTTTTAATTAAAAATTTAGTATATTAATTTATAGTTAGATGTGTGATTAGGTTAAATTGGTTAAGAATGATGAGATAATTGGTCTATAAATTTAAATATTATTTTAAAGATGGAACAAGTAAGTTAAGTGATTGTTTTGGTAAAAACACCTACTTCTTTATATAATGATATTGATGACTTAATGGATTGGGAACATTTTTATGCTTTAAATGAAGAAGATACGACAATTAAAGAAGAATTAGAAATGGCTATTTTGGTAAGTAAATACAAGAGTTTAAGGCACTTGATAGAAGTATCTTTTGCTTAAAAAATATTTATAAATATAGTATAATGATGTTTGTAATCCGAGGTGATATAATTGATAGAGCTATATTGTGATGAAAGCAGACAAGATCTTTTCTATAATAAAGATGTTATTTCCAATACTAATAAATATATATTTATTGGTGGAGTAATGATTAGTAGAGATGATAGGTTAGAAATAAAAAACAAAATAAATGATTTGAAAAAAAAGTATAATCTAAACATTAAAACTGAGTTAAAATGGAATAGAGTGACTAAAAAGTATTTAAATTTATATAAAGAAATGATAGATATATATGTTACTTATAATATTAATTTTAGAACAATTTGCATTGACTCAAATAAGATAGATTTAAAATATCATAATGATAATGCTGAATTGGGTTTTTATAAGTTCTATTATCAATTATTAAATAATTGGATTTCATCAGATTCAAAATATACGATATATACAGATATAAAAACTTATAGCGATCCAAATGTACTAAATGATTTAAAGAGATGTTTAAATAATAAGAATCATTCTGATAATATAGAGAAAATATATGCTATAGAGTCACATGAATCAGTTTTTCTACAATTAGAAGATATATTGATGGGCGCAACATCGTATAAAATGAATTTTGGCAAAGATGGTAATTCAAAAGTAAAGTTAGAATTAATTAGTTATCTTGAAACTAAATTGGGGTATGAATTGAAACCAACTACAAAAAATGCTACAAAATTCAATTTATTTGAAATAATGTTATAGTATGAATGATGTGCCAAGTTTTGTAATTTTATCTACTCCAGATGAATATAAAAAATATTATGTAGAAAAATACTGTAAAAAGGGAATACAAACATTTGATGGAATTGAAGTTAAATTTTATGAAGATCAGTTTGAACACGCATTTTATGAATCTTCAAATAAATTAAAGCGAAATAAAGATGTGTTTTCTGTGAATAGATCATTAAGAATTGATTGGATAGAATATGTATTAAAAAATCCTAAAGCTGAATTGCATTTAGGATGGGATAGAGATAAGAAAAGATATAGCAAAGATAGACGAGTTGCTATAATAAGTCCAGAAAATTATGTTGTAATTATTAGAATTAATAGTAATAATACAGCAAAGTTTATTACTGCTTATTATGCCGATAATTCTGCAAATGAGATAAGAAAGATGCCACTATGGACTAAATATTAAATCTTTTTTATAATAAAAAACCATTGCTTACTGGCGCAACGGTTAAAGCCTCTATAAGTCCCAGACTATAAGTAAAGGACTAATAATGATGGATATACTACACTATAAAAATATATTTGTCAAATTATATTCATCATTAGTATACTATTCCAATCTTCAATAAAAATATACCAAAATATATAAAAAAATTCAATAAATTGTTAATCTTTGTGTTAATCCTTGTTAATCCTCTTTAGAAATGTCTACAATTTATCATTAGTTAAAATGTCCACAATAAGGCATTATAAAAGTCATAAGTAGTTATAAAAAAGAATGCATAACAAAGAATATGCATTAAAACTTGTTCAAGATAAAATAAATGGATTAAATAATTTATTTTATTTTAAAATTGCTAGTATAACCAGTTATAGTAAAAAGCGAATATATCTTTTAAATAAAAGATTAAGAGAAAAAGATATTTATTTTCTTTTTTAATTTCTAATATAAATTATTTGTAAGCATAAAATTTAATATGAAAAGATATTGGTTTAAATTAAGTGTTATTTTGTTAATTTTATTATCTTTAATAATCGTAAGTAAAACTTTGGCTAAATTACCTTTGGAGGGTAAAACGATAGTTTTAGATGCCGGACATGGAGGTTTGGACCCGGGAACTATGTATCAAAATATTTATGAAAAAGATATTAATTTAGCTATTGTTTTAACTTTGGAAAATGAATTAAAAGAATTGGGAGCTAAAGTTATTTTAACAAGAAGTGGGGATTATGATTTAGCTAAACCTAAAGCTAAGTGGCGGAAAAAAAGTGATTTTGATAACCGAATAAATTTAATTAATAATAGCAATGCTGATATGTATTTATCTATTCATTTAAATTATTTAGAAAATAAAAAATATTATGGACCACAAGTATTTTATAATGAAAAAGAAGCTATAAATAAAGATATAGCCCTTAAATTACAAGAATTTTTAAATCAAGAATTGAAAACGGATAGAGAAGTTAAATTAATTCCTAATCGAACTTATATGTATGATAAATTAACAATTCCGGGAGTATTAATTGAATGTGGTTTTTTATCAAATAGTTATGAAAGAGAAAAATTAGTTAAAGTTGAGTATCAAAGAAAACTAGCTGAGGCAATAGTTAGGGCTTTAAGAGAAGTCAATTTTTAAAATGATAATTTTAGATTAGAATAATGATTAGTATAAGGTAAACCTGTAACGTATGATTTGGCTTGTAATACTTTTTGATATTCTTTTAAAGTTATTTTATCTTCTAAATAATTGATGGTGGCTTCAAATATTTCTAAACATTCTTTTTTGGCATCAGCATATATATCTAAAACAGAAGAGTTCTTTTTCGTTTTATCCCAGGGATTATACCATGTTTCATGTTCAAGATTTAAAAACTCAGTATTTTCTAAGATAACATTACTAGAATAAACAGCATATTTCGTTTTAAAAATAGAATCAATCGTTTGATAAATTTTAGTTTTTAGGCCATGGGGGTCATAAATTAAATGTTTAAGAGAAAAGTGCATCCAATTTAACCCATCTTGATATAAAGAACCACCATTTTTAAAATTAAAAACTTTTAGATAAACTTGATTTAAGATAGCTATTAAGTTTGGTTCTAATTTAGTTTTGGGGGCAAGTTCTTTAGCTAAGTTAAATTTATTAAAGGGCTTTTGATATTTTTTCTCATAAAAATAAGCATCTAGTTGAAATTCTAAAGCTGTGTGTAATCCTTGATATTTTTTGGACTTGGGATGATCTTTGTTATATATTCCTGTTTTATAAACAATATAAGGGTGCATGTTGGAATCTAAAACATAATGAGTTAAGTGGCCAAATAAAGCTTGAAGAATTAGTTTATTATGAGTTAACTTTTCTTTTTTTATTAAATCAATAAATTCACAAAAAAATTTATCAGTATTGTTCTTATGACAAAAGGCAGAATGTTTAAATTTAGAAAATTTAAAAAAGTCATGATAAAAAAAGGGGTCGAAACCTTGGGCAAATAGTCCATATATAGTTGGTTTACCAATTAATTTTTTAGTATGTGGTGAACTTTCTAAGCAGTCAAGAGCAAAGAAAGTATGAGTAGTTATATAAGGCATAATTTCACTTTCCTTTCACAATATTATAACATAAAGTTCATTTTAAAAATATACAATGAAATAGGGTTGTGGTATAATTAGACAATAGGTGAGAATAATGGATAAGATATTTAAAAATATTGATGAACAGTTGGAGATTCTAAAAAAGAAAGGTTTAATAATTGAAGATGATTTATATACTAAGGAAGTCCTTTTAAGAGAAAATTATTTTTTTATTAATGGTTATCGGTCTTTATTTATAAAATCAGCTTATGATAAAACTTTTATTCCGGGGGCTACCTTTAGAGAATTATATGCTGTTTTTAATTTTGATAGACAGGTTCGTAATATTTTATTTAAAAATTTACTTATTATTGAAAATAATATTAAAAGTGTAATATCTTATCAATTATCTAAAACTTATGGAATTAGAGAAAACGATTATTTGAATCCCAAAAATTTTACTAGGGCTCCAGAAAGAATGCGGCAAATTAATGATTTGATTAAAAAAATGAAAAGACAAATTAGAAATAATGCTGGTGGTCATACAGCGACCGCTCATTATGTAGCTAATTATGGATATATTCCTTTTTGGATTGCAGTGAAAGTTTTATCTTTTGGGATTGTAAGTGAATTATATTTAATTTTAAAAACAGTTGATCAAGCGGAAGTAGCTAAGGTATTTAATGTAAATCCTAATGATCTAGCTTTATATTTACCAATTTTGTCTAATTATCGTAATTTATGTGCCCATGAAGAAATTTTATATGACTACCATGTACAGCGAAGAATTAATGATACAAGATTTCATGAAAAATTAGGAATTCCGAAAATGAATGGGGAATATATTTATGGAAAAGATGATTTGTTTGCTTTAACTATTATGTTAAAACAATTACTTAGAAAAGATGATTTTAAATTGATGTTTGAAGAGTTAAACTATGAAATAAGTTTATTAAGTGGAAGACTAAAATCAATTAGTATTGGTAAAGTATTAGATAAAATGGGTTTTCCAGCTAATTATTTAGATTTAGAAAGGATTGATTGATATGCAAGAATATCGAAAAGATGATAAATTTAGAAAGATAGTTATTTTACTTATTGTATTTTTCCTTGGGGCATTAACGATGTATGGTGTGGTGCGAAAATTTCCTTTAACAGTTGCTAATAATATTACCAAAGAAATTAAAGATGTGACGGTAACTGATACCGGTATTGCTGATGCTGTGGAAAAAGTTTATGATTCTGTTGTGACAGTAGAAACTTATGTTAAAAGGCGGGGGTCAACGAATGTATCGTTATATGCAACAGGAACTGGTTTTGTTTATAAAGAAGATAAAGGAAAAGCTTATATTTTAACTAATAACCATGTTATTGAAGATGGTGATGAAATACATGTTGTTTTTACTAATGGAAATGCGGTTAAGGTTTCGGTTGTGGGAAGTGATATCTATGCTGATATAGCGGTGCTTAGTTTAGATAGTAAAGAAATTATTAGTGTCGCTGATATTGGTAGTAGTGTTGATTTAAGACTAGGAGATACAGTTTTTGCAGTTGGAGCACCAGTGGATAGCAGTGCTTATTCTTGGAGTGTGACACGAGGAATTATATCTGGTAAAGATAGATTAGTTGAAGTAAGTTTACAAAATGATTCCGTAAGTGATTGGGTAATGAGTGTTTTGCAAACTGATACGGCAATTAATTCGGGAAATAGTGGCGGACCTTTATCAAATTCTAATGGTGAAGTGATTGGAATTAATTCGATGAAGTTAGCTAGTGAAAAAATTGAAGGAATGGGATTTGCAATTCCAATTGAAACAGCCTTAGAGTATGCTGAGAAAATTATGAATAATGAAAAAATTGAAAGACCATATCTAGGTATATCGATGTACAATGTTTCCCAAGTATTAGGACAATTAAATACTTCCGTTAATAGTGGAGTTTATATTGAAAGTGTTGAAAATGGTAGTCCGGCTAGTGAAGCGGGCTTAAAAAGTGGTGATATTATTGTTAAAATTAATGGCGATAATGTGACTAGTGTGGCATTCTTAAGATATCAATTATATAAACATAAAATAGGTGATACGATTACCATTTCATATTATCGCAATGATGATTTAAAAACAACATCAATTAAATTAACAAAAGCTGCAAGTTAGCAGTTTTTTTATGAAATAATTTGGCTATTTAAAAAGTTAATGTTATAATGAAGAAAAGAAAGGAAAATTTTAAATGGAACTTGGAAAATTAAAAAAAGTAGAGAATTTACGGGAAATTTGGGAAAATGAAGAACGTTGTTTTACACCATGGTTAGCTCAAGAAGAAAATATGAAATTATTAAGTGAAACAATAGGTATCCCAATCAAAGTAATGACAAATGAAGCAAAAGTGGGAAAGTATGAACTAGATATTTATGGTATTAATGAGGATACAGGAGATAATATTATTATTGAAAATCAAATTGAAGCATCTGATCATCCTCATTTAGGAAAACTTCTTTTATATGGAGCAGGATATGATGCTAAAACGTTAATTTGGATCGTAAAAGAAGCAACAGATGAACATAAGCAAGCTGTTGAATGGTTAAATGAACATTCTGATGAAAGTATTAATATTTTCTTGATTAAAATTGAATTATTTAAAATTGATGATTCTTTACCAGCTCCGCATTTTGAGGTTATTGCCGAACCAAATAATTGGACAAAAATTTTAAGAAATAGTGGTAAAAATATTGAATTATCTGGAGCTAAGTTGAAAGATTTAAATTTTTGGCAAGGTTTTGTGGATTATTGTAAAAGAAATAGGACAACTTTTTCCATGCGAAAAGCACTTCCTCAACAATGGTATGATTTATCTTTAGGCTCAAATGGAAATCTTATTCGTTTAACTGTAAGTCAACACGGAGATTTAAATTGTTCTTTATATATCAATAATAATAAAGAATTATTTAATGAGTTATATGCTAATAAAGATAATATTGAGACCTTATTGGGATATTCGGTTATTTGGGATTATAAAGAAAATCGAGGAGCCAGTAGTGTAGATTTAAAATGTAATTTTAATGTCGATTGGGATAGTGAAAATTATGATGAAAGTTATGAATGGCTGATGAAAACAGCAGAAAATTTTAAAAAAGTATTTAAAAAATTTTTAAAATAGGTAGGTAATTAATCTTATCTATTTTTTTTATGATATTTGATGTAAGTGACATCAATATATCTATGTAAAGAAATATAAATGGTTTACACGATAAAAATAATTGCAAAATACCAAATAATGGTTATAATAACTTTATATGTGGGGTGACGTAATGCAAGAATCTTTAATAAATCAAATTGCTGGTTATATTTATGATTTTCATATCGCGGAAGGAAAAAGAATACCGAAAGATAACATTCAAGAAGTAGCTTCAAAGGAAGAAAATGGCAACATTTATAAAATGTTTGAAGTGATGGACCAATTAAATCAAAAAGAAGCTGTCAAATTGACATTAAAAAATAATCGTTTAGTGGCTTTTGGTTGTACTTGTAGTTATTTTCAAGCTATTCATTCATGTTCACATATTCCGGCAGTATTAGTCAATAAAGGTAATGAACTTATTAAATTAGATGAAAAAGAAGTACGGAAAATATCTAGGAAAATTTTAAATAATTTTGTACTTAATAATTCACCTAAAATAAAAGTTAAATTAAATGTGGAATATGAAATGGAATTTTTCAGTAATTATTATGAAAAAGAATTAAGATTGAAAATAAAACTGGGAACTACAAAATTATATAATTTAGGGCAAAGGTTTCGTAATTTTAATACTACTTATATGAAACAAAATGGTAAAGTTTATTTTGGAAAAGAATTTGAATATGATCCCCAAATACATTATTTTGATTCTGAAGATGAAAAAATATTTGATTATTTAGTTAATTTTGATGAATTAAGTTTTTATAACCAAGATATAAACAATATTTTAAAGTTATTTACACATAAGAATTTTTATGTTGTAGGTACCGGTTTAATTAATGGAATTATTGAGGGATTACCATTTGAGGCAAATTTAACCAAAGAAAATAATGAATATATTTTAAAGTTTGATTTTGATAAAGATATCCAAATTTTAACTTATAATTTAAGATATGTTTTATATAATAATAAAATTTATCATTTAAATAATGAATATGCTAGGTTAGTAAAGATGCTTGATGATATGAAAATGAATACTATTGTTTTTAATAAAAAAGAACTAGATAATTTTAGTAAAGGGCTTTTACCAGTTATTAAAAACGATTTAATTTTAGATAATAATATTAAAGAAATTAGTATTTTAAATACATCTAAAGTAAAGTTATATTTTGATTTAACTCAAAGTTTTATTAGTTGTAAAATTAAATTATTTTATAGTAAAGAAATTGATTATTTTGATACAGCTAAAGATATAGTAAGAGACGTAGATTTTGAAAATATGATTATTGAGGATTTAAAACAAAATAATTTTAAAATTTTGGAAAATAAAATTATTATTGAGGATTTAGATGATATGGTTGAATTTATGGAAAATGGATTAGCTGTACTAGCCGAGAAATATCAAGTATATACATCAGAAAAATTAAAGAGCGCCGATATTATTAAAAAACCAAAAGTTAAAAATAATTTTTCTATTGGAACCGATAATATAATGAGATATGATTTTGAAATTGATAATGTAGATAGTTCGGAAATAAATGATTTATTAAATTCTTTAAGAAAAAAGAAAAAGTATCATCGGTTAAAAAATGGAAATATTGTATCTTTAGAAAATGATTCTTTAGAGGATTTAAATAACTTGGTAGACGATCTGAATATTAATATGAAAGAAAGTTCGGGACAAATTCCTAAGTACCAAGCAATATATCTTGATTATTTAAAAAAAGAAAAGTATCCTTTTATTGAAACAAATAATTTGTTTGTCGATTTTATTAATAATTTTAAAAAATATCAAAATGTTGATTTAAAAATAGATGATGATATTTTAAGGGATTATCAAAAAGATGGAGTTAAATGGTTATATACTATCTATAAATGTAATTTGGGAGGAATACTGGCCGATGAAATGGGTCTTGGAAAGACTATTCAAACTATTTACTTTATAAAAGAGTTATTGAAAGAAAATAAAGATAATAAATTTTTGATAGTATGCCCAACAGCTTTAGTTTATAACTGGGTAAGAGAATTTGAAACATTTGGTAAAAATATAAATTTAAAAGTGATTCATGGTTATAATCGGGATAAGAAGTTTAAGGATAAAAGTAGTAGTGTATATATCACTTCTTATGGAACTTTAAGAGAAGATATTCTTAAATATGAAAATTTTAATTTTAAAGCCATGATTATCGATGAAGCTCAAAATATAAAAAATCCTAATGCGTTGCTTACTAAGTCAGTTAAAGAAATAAAAGCCGAGGTGAAAATTGCTCTTACGGGAACTCCACTTGAAAACTCAATTGTGGAATTATGGAGTATTTTTGATTTTATTATGCCTGGTTTTTTAGGGAGTCTAAATAAATTTAATGAGAAATATCATTTTAAAGATGAAGATAGTGAATATCAAGAAAAAATGACTAAGTTAAAAAGGGTAATTTCGCCATTTATTATGCGCCGGAAAAAACAAGATGTGGCTCAAGAGTTGCCAGAGAAAATAGAAAATAATATTTATATTGATTTAAGTGAAAAACAAAAGGTTTTATATAGTGAAGAAGTAAAGAAAGTCCAAGAAGAAGTTGAAGATATGATTGGAAATAATGGCTTTAATGCTTCTCGCGCTAAGATATTGCAACTTTTAACCCGCTTACGGCAATTATGTATTGATCCAAGACTTGTTTTTGAAAACTATACGGGAGAAAGTACGAAAATTATTACCTTAATTGAAATGCTAAAGGAAATTATAAGTAATGGTCATAAAATTTTGTTATTTACGAGTTTTAAGCAAGCTTTAGATATTGTTAAAGATGAGTTAGATAAACAACAAATTTCTTATTATGTAATTGATGGAAGTGTCAGTGCTAAAACAAGAATGGAGTTAGTTGATAAGTTTAATAAAGATGAAACTAATGTATTTCTAATTACAATTAAAAGTGGCGGTACTGGTTTAAATCTAACTAGTGCTGATGTGGTTATTCACTTGGATTTATGGTGGAATCCTCAAGTAGAAAATCAAGCAACGGATAGAACACATCGATTAGGTCAAACTAAAAATGTCGAGGTTATTAAGTTAATAACTAAGGGGACTATTGAAGAAAGAATTTTGGAATTACAAAATAAAAAGCGTAAATTAAGTAATGATTTAATTGAAAAAAATGGTGTTGATAACTTTGAAGTATCTTCTTTAACTGAAAAAGATATTAAAAAATTATTAGAAATAGATGGCTAGATAAATTTAAAATAAATAAAAAAGCAAGTTTGATGTGAACTTGTTTTTTTATATGCAAATTATTTGAATTAAATATTAAAAAGATTAGTTGTTTTAACTAATCTCATTTAATTCCAATATTTCATATTTTGTCATATGCACAATTCTTTCTTCTTGAATTCTATTATTACTTTGATATTCTTTATAATCATTTAACAATTCAGTTAATTTTGTTTTTGATAATAGATCCTTGGTTTTTCTATATTTTTTCAAATCAGCAAAATTTTCTATTGTTAATTTTGTATTTAATTGGGCATAACTATCTTCATATATTACTGTTTCTTGAGGCTCTTTTGAATTAATGTAATGGTTGTATGGATAATATAAGTTTTGTAATTTACCAGCAGTTTTGTCAATTGCTATAATTTCAATATATTCATCATTAATTTCAGCAATTAACATAGGGTGTTTAATATCAGATACTTTGTCTATTTGATATCTAACTTTTAGCCAAAGTATTTGACCAACTTTTAAATTTTCAATCATATTTTTAATGCGGCAATTAATCCTTTATATCTTTTCTTATATTCAGCTATATTTTTTTCCAAATTCATTACCGGAGCATTATATGTATCCTTACTTAAAATTTGCCATTCTGGATCCTCATGAGTTATTTCTATTAATTCTTCGAATGTTGCATTTTCTAAAGATAAATATATTTTATCCAAAAAATTTTTTTCTACTTCATTAATGTTTTTATTATCATAATGCCCTACCAATCTACCATATGAATTCATTATTGATTCAACAACAGGACCATTATCATAGGCTACAAAATCATCAGAAAATAATTTTTTATTATATTTAGCTAAATGAACAACTTGAGCTAAAAATAAATATTTATTTATTCTGGCATTACCTTCATAGAATTTTCTACCATTATATGAAACTACATTATGATTAAAAAGTTTTCTTTCATGATCTTTGGAAAGAAAATATTCAGCAACTTGTTTTGCAGTTAACATACTATCAATCTCCTATTCATTTATATTTTATCAGAAAAAAATAATATTGTGTAAACTATTTCGAAGTAAGCGATATTATATATTATTTTAACTTATTATTCAAATAAAATGTTATGTGTGCTAAATAAATTTTTTATCAATTACTTTTATTTATAAGTAAAATTGGTGAGTATTTTAATAGATTTTTTGAATAAGATAAATATTCTTTAGAAAGAGTAATAAATATGATAAAATTTAGTTATGGAAGTGAGTAAAATGTTAGAAGAAATAAATGAAATATTAAAATATATGCGTGTTGTTGACTTAAGTAAACAAGCTAGTAAGTTAGGTTTAACAAAAAGTGGTACAAGTTATGATTTACAAAAAAGAATTTTAGACTTTTATAATAAACCTAATTTTGTAGAAAATACTTATAAAGAGTTAAATCCTTATGAAAAAGAATATTTAGATACGATAGTAAGTCAACGATATACTCCTTTTGATGAGACGCTAGAGGCAATAGCTGAGAAATATAAAAAATCTCAATATAAATTAGAAAAAATTAATTATTTTTTTATTAATGGTGTTATTCCTAAGAATTTTCAAAAAATTTTAGAAAGTATTATTCCAGCTTATGAAATAAAATTGGAAAAAACAAAAGATAATATAATTGAAGATGATCAAATTTTTTATGTAAAAATATCAGATAAAGTAAATTTATATATTGATGAATTTATTAAATATATAAATGAAAAAAGGATTAAAATTACATCTAAAAAAGGCTTATTATCTAAAAAATATTGTTTGGAGTTTATTCAAAAATTAGATATTCCAGAATTAAGTAAAAATATTGATTATGAAATTGAGAATAATACTATTGATAATATTAATGATATTAAAGATACAATTATTGTAAATGGTTTATTTAATCTATTAGTTTCAGCAAAAATTATTGATAATAAAAAAGAATATTTTACTTTAGGAAAAAATTATAAGGATTTTATTAAATTAAATAAAATATCAAAAATAAGATTTTTGTTAGAAGAATATTTAAAAAGTAATGTAATAAATGAAGTTGAGGAAATTAAAATTGGTTCATATAGATATGATTATGCTGATTTTGAAAAGCCTCGTAATTTTATTTTAGAAACTATTAAGAAATTACCAATTAATGAATGGGTTAATGTTTCTGATTTTCGAAAACAAATTAGGATGAAAGATGGCAATTTTATAAGAAAATATTTGGGAATGGTAACAAAAAGATTTGATTATGATAATTATTATTATAATTGCGGTTATAGTGAATTTGATTATCCATTTATTGATGTTTGTTTAATGGGATATTTTGCCGTTTTAGGTTTAATTGATGTTATTTTAGATATTGAAGAAGATGATTATGGTAGATGTTATTATTATGATTGTACCTATATTCGACTTACAGATTTTGGAGCTCAAATTTTAAATTTAAAAGAGGAAAATACCGAAATTAAAATCGATAATGTTCCATTAATTATTAATGATAACAAAATTATTATACCTGATGAGTCTTTTACTTTAGAGTATCAGTTATTCTTTGATAGATTTATTACTCCTATAAAAAATAATCGGCAGTTAGAATATGAATTAGATTTTAAAAGTATTGCTAAAGCTGTGGATTTAGGAATTAGTTTAGATGAAATATTAAATTATATTAACGATAATGCTTTAGAGGTTCCAACAAAAATATTAGAAGATTTTAGTTATTATAAAAAAATATTAAATAAAATAAAAATAAAAACGGTTAAAATACTTGAATTTCCTGATAATTTAGCAGATACTATACCAAAGTTAGATAAATATTTAAAGATTGATGATAACAAAGTTCATTTAATTGTAAATGATAATAAAATTAAAGAGATAAAAAAAGTATTAGAAGATAATAATTTGTTTTGTGATATTGAAGAAAAATAAAAAAGCAAGGTTGAACTTGTTTTTTTTACGCTTTTAATTTAATAAAATTTAAAATATTTTCTTGATTATTTTCTTGATAACCGGCTTTCTTAGTTTGACAAATTATATTTTTTATTTCTGTTAATTCGGGAGTTTTGATATTATTTAAAATATTTAAGCGTTTTTGACTAATATTACTATTTGCTGAAGTTGCCTTATAATCAGCAAGACTATAGCAAAATAAATTTAGTTGCTCTGGATATTTTTCTTTGAATTTACTAGCAATAAGTAATCCTTCGGGATCAAAGTCGCCATTGTAATATAAAGTATTACCTGATTCAAGAAGTTTTTCTAATAGTAGATAGACACTAGAATTAGAAAAACCATTGGCAATAACAATTGTAGCTTTAATGTTGTCATTAATAATTTTAGTTAAAATTGAAGGATTTTCTAAAATAAAGACTTTTTTATTGAAACTATCAAATTTTTCAGTAGTTAAAATATTTTGAATATTTAAAATTAAACTTTCTTTGTTTTTGGCAAAATCATTAATATATGATTTATTGGATATAAGGTTATAAGTAAGAACAAAATTAGAGTAATTGTCAATTACAATATTATTTTCTTTAAGTAAGTTTATTTTTTCTTCTCGGGTAGTAGGAAATTCTTTATTTTTTAAGTTGGCTAAATAGTAAAGAAAAAGAATACATTCTTTATTATCAATATCTAAATAATGGGGATTAGCAGTATATGTGGAGGAGAAAATTGGTAATAAAGTTGATTCGCTCGGTAAATTATCAATTAATAATATTAAATTTTTTAATTCTTTTTGAAGATCATTTTTATTTTTTAAATATCTTTTATGAATGATATTATAAGGACTTTTTCGGGATTCTATTGTTTTTTTTAACCAGTCTGTTCCTAAAGAGTTTTTATTTGTTAAAATAGATTTATAGTAATTTTGTTCAACAAGTTGTTTTTGATAGTTAATTTCTTTATTAGTAATTAAGTTAGTATTTAAGTATTCACTGATAAAAATTGTTATGTCAAAATCAGTAAATTTGGAATTTTGCATAATGGTTAAAAATTTTTTTAAAGAAATAGTAAGGTCATCATGAATATTTATTTTATGTCCTAAAAATTTAGACAAAGTTTCAGATTCTTCGATAGTTAAGTCAGAAAGTTTGATTGTACCAGAAAAGGTTCCTAAAGATTGGTATTTTTGATAAATAGCAAGAATTAAACGATTAAATCCTGGTTTTTCTAAAAAATATTTAGTATAATCATGCATTTTCTATTTCCTCATTATATTCTTTACGATTATTAATTATTTCTTTTATTTTACCATTCCACCGATATCTTTCGACTGATACGGTTTGTGAATTTTGAGGTCTAATTAATTCACAAATTGATAAATCACTAATAGTATCGTAATCACCCCATAGAACTTGAGAGTTAATTACGAAATCTAAATTTAAATTATTTAGAATTCCAAACATTTCGCGAATATTATCCTCATCAACACCGGCAAAAGCTTCATCTAAAGCAATTAATCTTAAAGCATTATTTCGAGCCATATTAAGTTTAGCATAGACACTAGCAAAAAGGGGAATATACATACTCTTGGCTCTTTCACCACCACTGAATCTAGCAAAGGTTTTATCAGTAAGTTCTTTAAAATCTTCACCTTTACGTTCATATAATAATTGAAAACTAAACCAAGTACGATAATCAAGAATTTCTTCCATAATTTTAGCAAATGGGGTATAAGAATCTTCATATAGTTCTTCCGCTTTTTTAATTTTACTCCGGAAATGATTAGTTAATTTTTCTTTATCTTCGTCTTTTAACATATCAGGTGATATTTTTAAAATTCTTACTAGTTCTTTAGTATCAATTTCGCCTTCGTTATCGGCAGAAATACTTTTCCAAATTAGTTTAAAACGTAGGGCACTATTTTCTTGCATTGTAGCCATTATTTTATTGATTTTTTCAATCCATTCTCGAGATGAATTAATGCGATTTCTAATTTTTTCACCAACAGTATTAAGTAAAATTTCTTCAAATAAACGACGATCTTGAGTACTGATTAAATCTTTATTTTCAGCGATATCAGCTTCTAATTTATGAAATAACTCAATAATATTTAATTTTATACCTTGATACATAGCACTTACATCATTGCGAATATTTTCGGCATAGAGGTTCTTTAATTCTTCATTTGTTGTTTCGTAATCATTAAAGATATAGAAAGATTTTAAAGAATATTCATTTAATTCTAAAGAGTATTTATTAAAGCTAGAGATAAAATTTTCCTTGGCTATATTTAAGTTATATTCCTTTTGTTCTTTGTTATCATTAAGTATTTTTTTAATTGTCGAAGCAATATCTATTACTTCATCTTGATAAACATATCCTAATTTATATTCTCGAAGAAAGATTTCATAGTAAACATCTAGTTTTTGTTGTTTAATAGTTTTTTCTTCATTAAGATTTTTGATTTCAGTTTCTTTATATGATATATCATGAGATAAACCTGAAGTTTCTTTTATTAATTTTTCTTTTTCTTGATTTAAATTAGTTAGATTTTGTTCAAGTTTAAGAAGTTGTTCTTTTTGATTTTGATACTCAGAGGTTTCTAATAAAGCATTTATGTTTTTTTCATTAGCTAGATTAATATTTAATTCTTTAGTCCTTTCATTTTTATCAGCTTCTAAATAAGCAATATTATTAATAATGTCAGCTAAGGTATTTTGATAATTTATTAAAAATTCATTTTTATGCCAATAAGTATTTTCGTTTAATTTTAAATTATCGAGTTTTTCTTTTAAGGAAGCAAGTAGTGAGAAAACTTCTTGATAAGCATTTAAATTAAGAGGAATTTCTAAACCTTGTTTGCCTTTTAGAATATGATCTTTTATTTCTTTTAATTTATTATTAGCTAAAGTAAGTTTGGCTTCAATTTCTTTTTGATGTTGATCATTCCAATTTATATTTTGCGAGATATCGGCAATGGTATTTAAAATATCATTTATTAATTTATTATTGGGAAAATTGTTAATTTCAGAGTTAATTATTTCTGCTTTATGCTTATTGTTTTCAATAATGTTTTCTAAAGTAGATATTTCCTGTTTTAAAATTGTGATTTTTTCGTTTAATTTATTAAGTTCATTTTTCTTAAGTTCTAAACGTTTTAAAAAGCCAATAAATGTTTGTTTATAATTCTTATCAGCAATAGAGTTTAAAATACCTATTTTAGCTAAACCATTTTTATTGATGACGATTTCATCAGTATCATCAATACTTATAGATTCTAATATTTCTTTAATATAATTAGGATCTAATGTAGAGTTTTCTGGTAGTTTGATATCAAAATATGCAGTTAAATTATTTTTCTTTTTAGTTCCTTTAGTTAAATAAATAATTTCAGTATTTAAATTAGATATTTTAGGAATGTCATTTTCTTTGATTATTTTAGCATTTAAGATATTTAGATCAAGTAAGGATGATTCAAGATTATTTTTGATATTTTCCGGAATGTTTGCTTTAAATTCAAGACATTTATATAAAGGAAGGCTTTCAATATGATTAAGTTTTAAAAGTTCCTCAGAATTGTTATTTAATAGGGGAAGTTCAAAATCTTCTTTGTTTTCTAATTCTTGATATTCATTTTCGATAATTTTTAAATCTTCTTTTTTCGTATTAAGTTTAGTTTCTTGCTTTAAAATATCACTAATTAAGTTATTTTTAAGTTCCCAAGCATAATTTGTATATAATTCTTTTGCTAGATCATAATTTTCTTTAGAATAAAAATTTATTAATTCGAAAATTTTTTGCTTAATATCATCACTTATTTTTAATTCAGCATTATTATTAATTTTGTTAATAAAATCTTCTTCCCAACTCATGATACTTTCTCTTAGATTTTGTTCAGTATTTTTTAAATTATTTTCTAATTCTTTATAAGAATTGATTAGTTTTTCTAGTTCAATATGGGAATTTTCGTTTTCTAAAAGAATCTTTTGTTCTTCTTCTAAGAGATTTTTAATTTTTGATACTTTATCTTTATAGAGTTTTAAAGAATCATTGATAGTTTCATAAAGATTAGGATTATTATCTTTTAAAATATTATCTAAAAAGATATTAAGTTCTTTAAAATAAGTATCGTTAGCTATTTCTTTTAAGTCAGTAATGTTTTCGGTAATTTCCTTTTTAATTTTATATATTTCATTTTCCGTTTCAGTTATGTTATTATTGGTCCTTATTTTAGTTTGTTCATTATTATCTATTTTAGTTTCTAGTTCAGCTAATTTAATTTTTAAAGTATTAATATTTTCTTTAATGGTATTTAATGATTCAACTTTTTGTTTTAAATCACTATTGTCAAATTGTTTTTTGGTTTCTTCATTAATAGCAATTTCTTCTATTACTTTTTGATGACGATTTTCTTTTTGGGTATACTCGTCTTTAAAGTTTTGAAGTTCTTGATTAGAAATATTGATTTTATTTATGTGAGCATTAAATTCATCACTTGCTTTTTTATAGTTTCTAGCTTTAGTTAAGAGATTTAGAGTGTTATAGTTATTATAAACTTTTAAAAAATCTTTTAAACATTTATGATTTTTTTCTAATTTTTCAATTTGTTCTTTAGTTTTGTTCATTTGTTCAATAGCTTCGGATAAGGGACGTAAGTCATCTTCCGTAAGGGGTTGTAATACTTTGTTTAAAACATCAATTAAATTTGTTGGTTTATAATCTCTAGATAGTTTATTACTTCGTAGCTGTAAAAGTAGTTTTATAAACTCATCATAGGTATCTAAGTTAGGAAAGCCAAATAATAAATCATTTACCATCGCTTTGTAGTCTTTAGTATTATCCGTAAAATTATTGACAGGACCTAATCTTGATTTTAATTCATTTTTTGATAAAGGAATTTTATTAACTGGATCTTTATATAAATAAAAATCTTTATTTATTCGTTTGCCATCTTTTAAGGCAAAACCCCATGATTCAACCGGTTTTCCTTTACGTCCACGAAAGCCTAGACCAATTGTTATATATTTCTTTTCATTTTCTAAATAAGTTTCCATATAAAGATAAGATGTAGCTTCTTCTTTTTGTATATTTTCGGCATCTCCTAATATGTAATCTTCGATTTTTCTTTCTTTGGAACCAAAAGGATCTAAACGATCTGGACTTTTATTGCCATCTAAAATTAAGGGAATAAATGATTGCATGGTGACGGATTTACCACTGCCATTCGCTCCTCGTAATATTAGTTTTCCACCATAAAAATCATATTCTTCTTCATCATATAACCAGAAATTCAATAATCCGATTTTATTTACTCTAAATCTATTCATTTTCATTACCTCCAAATAGTTCTAATTGTTTTTCATCATTTTCTGGAATGTATCCAGTTATTTTTCCAACCATCGGAAAAATTTCATAGCCTAATTCATTTTCTCTTATGAAGTCATATTCACTCATATAGTTAATAACTGTAGTCGTAAAAACATCTAAGGTCATTTCTTTTAAATTTTTACTAAAATATTTTTCATTTTTTTCTTTTGTTTCTTTGATTAAACGATTTAATTTTTCTTTGGTTAATAAAGCAACTTCATTTTGATTTAATTTTATTTCGTCGTTATTTATTTTTTCTAATAGTTCAGTATTTAAAAGTAAAACAATATCTGTTATAGCTTTATTATTAGGGAAATCAAATTTTTCTTTGGTATTATCAGCGTATAGTAATAAAGCCATGTTTTTGGTTATTTCTAATTCAGCATCAAGATATTTATCTAGTTCATTTTTTATTGAACTACGAAATTTTTTTAGATAGTCTAATTCAAATTCGGTTAAATCTTGAGAATAGGCCACCAAGGAATAAATAAGGTGACGGTATACCCGATATCTTCTTACATCACCAATATTTTCATTTTGATCATTAAATTCATCATTAATAAAATCATTTATTGTATTAAATTCACTAAGATCATTTTTAAATTCTCGAACATAATAGTTAGATAAACCAGTTGTTTCGTATAATCCTTCAGCTTTTTTGTCTTCGGTAAAAGTGCTTATTTCTTCAACTACTTTTATTAACCCTTGTTCTTTTAGATGATTTAAGACATTTACTAGGCATTTACGATGTTTGGTAATGTTCCAATCAGGAATAGTGTTTAATTCTAAAGTAATTGCAGTATTTCTTATATATTCAATTAAATTTGAAAGAATGAATTGTTCTAAACGGGGTTTATCTTCTAAAAATAGTAAAACAATCATTAGTATGGAATATTCTAAGGGAGTAGTAAATTCGGTAATTCCCATGTAGCTTTTAGGAACACTAGGGACTTTTTCCAGTTTTATAATTCGATCATTTACGATAAGTTTGCTTCCTAATTTAGTATGAATAAAATCTTTATAATAATCAAGATTATTTTTGATAGTGTAATAAAGAGATGGATTATCTTCTTTTATACACCAATAGTTATTAAGTAAATATTCTAATTCTTCAGTATGAATATCCATTAAATATCACCTTCAAATTTTATTTCGACACTATCCATGATAAATGTCCCATCTTCACTAGTTATAGTGCATTTTCCCGGCTTTTTTAAAATTGAGTACGATAAACCAAATTCCGTTTCTTTTTTGGCACTTGAGGAAGAAAGAAGTTTAGTTATATAGCGTCTTTCGATTTTGCTTAAATTTACAGTATCAGTTAAAATTATTTTTTTATCTTTAATTAGCTTTTTTAAAAGTTCTTTGTTTTCGGCTTGAATTTTTCGATATTCTTCAAGAAGTCTTTTTTTCTCAGCTGATTTATCAGTGATAGGAACAATTTTTACTTTTTCTTTGCGTTCCCGAGTTCTTGATGATAAAACAATTTCAAGAGGAGGAATGTCATAAGAGTTTACTAATACATCAGTATTTAAATTGGAATTACCAACAAAATGTTTAACATTTGAAATTCCAAAGATAACGGAAGCATATTTGTGGGCTTCTTCAATATCAGTTATGTTATCAAATATTTTGCATAATTTTTTATAGTCTTCTCTTCGGCTGGTCATATTACCATGTAATTCGATTAAAGAGTTAGCGTATTTAGTTATGAGAACAATTATATTATCGGTAGTATCCATTAGTTTTTGCCCTTCGCTGATTTTACTTTCACTACCAGTAAACCATTTAAAAATGTTTAAGATTTTGCCATGGTTAATTTCTTTTAGATGAGAAAAGTCAAAATTTTGATTTAGCATTGGATTTAGTTGGGTGTAATTGTTTATTTTAGTTAGAAAATTTTCAATTTTTTCGGGTGTTATTTTGGAAATACTATATTTTATTAAATGGATATTAGATTGATATCCTTGAACAAATTCTTTTAAGTATTTAACAATTTCGGATTTAAATTGGAGAAATAATACACTTTGCATAAGTTCTTCAGATTTGGGTTCGTTAAATTTTTTTAAGAAGTCTTGATAGTTTTGATTTAACTTGGTAAAGTCGTCATTTAGATCATTCCATATTTCGTAAGCTTCTTCGATAGTTTTTTCTTCAATATCGATAAGTTTAGTAATAGTTTGACGTAAGCGATCAAATAATTTAGGTTCTAGGGAAGCCGCTTTTACTTCCATATCTTCTAAAGAAATAGTTAACCTTTCTATTTCAGTTGCGTATTCGGTCATTTGATAACGAAATTTCTTGTTTTTAAATTCGTCGATTGAGGTAGCATTTTTCGTATCTTGCATGCGAGATAAACTTAACCATTCAGTTAATTGTTCTAAATCACGTTCACAGTCGTCAATGGTGTAGTCATTAAATAAAGCATTTTCTTTAAGTTCATTATAGACGTCTTCTTTGTATAACCAATATTCTAATTTTTCATAATTGCGATAAAAAATACGCATGATTGGCCGATAACGCCATGAGTTTTCAGTACTTAAATATTTAGTTTCATCAATTTGTTTAATTAATTTTTCATATACTTCCATAATTTAAAATCCCTTTGTTTGGCATATATTACCATATTTAGTTGTTTTTTTAAAGTATTTTATGATGGATGAGAATTTTTATATTTTATGATGGATGAAGATTTTTAAAAGATATGACCTAATTTTAATGGTATGTTTTTCAATGAAAATGCCCTATTGATAAATATATGATGTAATTAGCATCACATAGTTGATGTAAATATTAGAATGTTTACATTAGAAAAAAAGCCTTTTGATAGGCTTAAATAAGAAAAATTGAATTTAAAAGTTAACTTTGCTTTTTGGAGTTGACATTAATGTTAATGTCGGGGTATTTAGCTTTATCAAATTTTTCTAAATTTGGAGTTAATATGCTAGTAATTTCTTTTAAAATTATAATGACATCTTTTTTAGTAGTAGGTTTTTCGTATAAATCAGGATTTTCTAAGCGGTCAATTAAATTCATAATTATTTTTTGACATTCAGTATCATTAGCTCTTCTTTTATTTATATCTTTTAAAACGGCAAAAAAGAATTTAGTAAAATTTTCAACTTGGTCATCATTTTGGTTAGAAGATGAATTAAGGTTAATATCTTCGTTATTATATCCGGCAAGGTTGGATAGATCTTTAAAATCTAAATTTAAGACTTTGGCAATTTTATTTAAAATTAAAACGTTTGGTTTTTGCCTTAATCCAGCTTCAATTCTTGAAATTTCTCCTGAATCAACATGAGCTAGTCTAGCTAGTTCTCTTTGAGAAATCTTTAATTTGGTCCGAGCTTCACTGATTTTTTGACCTAATAAATTTATATTTTTTCCCACTTTAAAACCCTCTTTCAATTATACTTTAATTATATTATTTAACTTAAATAAATGCAATAAATATTGCTGACAAATTCATCATTTTAAGATTTTGTGAAATGAGAAAAATAATAATCCTTGTGTTATAATAATTTTAGGAGTGTGAAGTAAATGAAAAAAATAACTTATGTAACGGGTAATTGGTCCAAAGTAATGAGTGCTAAAAATATTTTAGAACCATTGGGAATAGAAATCGATAACGTAAAAATGGATACAACTGAGATTCAAGCGGATACGGTTGAAGAAATAGCAAAGTTTTCAGCTAAAGAAGCAAGTGATAAGTTAAAATGTGCCGTATTAAAAAATGATACAGGATTATTTGTCGAGGCTTTAGGTGGTTTTCCTGGCCCATATACCCATTATGTAGATGAAAAAATAGGTGAAGATGGATTATTAAAACTTTTAGAAAAAGAAGAAAATCGTAATGCTTGTTTTATCGAAGCTTTTGCTTTTTGTGAATATGGCAATGAGCCAGTTGTGTTTAAATCAATTACTAAAGGAAAAATTGCTAAAGAGAAATCAGGTCAATATGGTTGGAGTTGGGATTTTATTTTTATACCTGATGGATATGAAAAGGCTATGGGAAATTATCCTGATGAAGAAAGATGTTTAATGTGGAATACAGATGCTTACTATGATTTAGCAAAATATTTAAAAAATAAGATAGATTAATTATTTTGTTAATATATGATATAGAATATTGGAAGATTGGGATATTATCAATTTTTCTTTTTTGTATGATATAATAAGTTTAAATAACCAAGCGAGGTGTTTTGGATGAAATGTATTTTAATGAATAAAAATAAAGAAGTATTGGTTGCGGAATATGATCCAGCTACAAGTGTTTTTACTAAAATATATGAAATTCAAGATATTAATTATGCTCCCTATATTTTGAAAAGTTTTTATATAGAAGATGACATTAATGATACTCCTTTTAGAACTAATTTAAGTGAATGGTTTAAAGGAAGAAGTATACCTTTATGGCGGGATAAATTAGACTTATTATTACACAGGCTTAATATAACTGCACCTTATGAACTTTTAGATAAAGCTTTTGGATTATCTTTATCGGATCAATATTGGTTAAAACCAGAAGACAGTGATATTAAGTATGATGATATTAATTTTTTTGATAATGATTTTGATTATGTTGAGTTTATGGAGGCATCCTTATCAACAAATAGTAGTCAAATAACTAAAGAAACCTCTTTAAAAACTCCTAATAATACGACAGATGGAATGTTAAAAAAGGCTTGGATTATAGATAATGGAATAAGATATTTATTAAAGGCGGGTTATAAAAATGAAACTTTACAACCTTTTAATGAAGTATTAGCTAGTGAAATATGTAAAAGATTAGGTTTTAAGCATGTAGAATATACAATTGATACATATAAAGATATGGTTGTATCTAAATGTCCTTGTTTTATAACCAAGGATACAGAATTTATTACTTGTAATCAAATAAGAAACGATATGTTAAGACATGATAGTATAGATGATTATGAAGAATATATTAAAAAATTAGAAGATAATGGAATAGCTAAAGCTCGGGAAAAAGTAGAAAATATGTATATTTTAGATTTTTTAATTATGAACGAAGATAGACATTTAAATAATTTTGGAATTATAAGAGATGTTAATACTTTAGAATGGTTAGATGTAGCTCCGATATTTGATAATGGCCAAAGTTTAAATATAGAGTATTATGATGAAGAAGAAGTACATATTTCAGGAACGGGAAGACTATTTTATGAAATAAAACCTTTTGATGAAATAATAAAGGTAGTAAAAGATATAAAAAGAATAGATATATCTAAATTAAATGGTTTAGTAGAATGGTTTGATGATCTATTACATAAATATCAATATTTGACAGGATATTCTGAAGCACGAATTAGTAAATTATGTATTTTACTAAATAGACAAATTGATAAATTAAAGAAAATTAGTAAGTAAGATATTAATGATTTTGATTTAGTTAAGGGCAAAAAAATATATTATTAGGTGAAGTTATGGATATTGATTTTGAAGATGAATTTTTAGATTATATTTTAGATAGGGGATATGAGTATTATATTAATAATAAAGTAAGTGATGTAGTAATTAATCATAATGTTGTAAGTGCAATAGTAAAGGGAAATTATAAATATGAAGTAAATTTAGAGATAGAAGATGAAATTTTTATTGAAGGAAATTGTAGTTGTCCTTATTTTGAATCTAATGGTAATTGTAAACATATGGCGGCAGTATTATATTATTTAAAGGAAAATGGCCCGCAAAAATCAAATAGTAAGTATGATCTAAAAGGTATTATAAATAGGGTTTCTGATAAAGATGTAAGAAAATTTCTTTATAATAATTTAGTAAATAATTCGGAGTTATTAAATAAGTTTAGGATAGCATTCAGTAAATTTTTCCCTAAATTATCTAAAGAAGAATATAAAAGTAAAATTTATCAAGCTATCAATAAATGCTGTGGTCGAGAAGGCTTTATTGATTATAGTAAAGTAGCAAATTATAGACGGATAGTGAATGAATATCTTGATGAAGCAAGAGATTTAGTAGCTCGTGAAGATTATGAAACTGCATTTATAATTGTTTCGATTATATTAGATTCAATTCCTAATACAAATATTGATGATTCAAATGGTACCACTGGTGATATAGCAACCGATGCCATTGGAATAATTTTAGATATTTTAGAAGAAATAGATGAAGAAAATGAGGCTGTTTTAAAAAATATAGTTAATTATGTAATTACGGAAATAAAAACTTCTAAGTTATTGAATTATGGAATAGATTTAAAAATAATAGTAGGGTATTTTATTAATGCTGAATTATATTTAGATGAAATTAAAACTGCTTTAGAAATAGCACTTGATCAATCTAGAGATAAAATTTACTTTTATGATCGAGAGTCTTATATAAACTATTTACTAGAAATTGGTGAGTTAAGAGGAGAAGCAGATCAAAAATTTAAAATTTTAGAAAAATATTCTTATGATAAAGGTATATTTTTTAAATATATTGATGAATTAATTAAGAAAGGGAATTCTTCTTATGCTATTGAAATTTTAGAAGAAAGATTACATAAAGAAGATTATTATAGTAAAGATTATGCTGAAAAATTAGCTGATATATATTTAAATAATAAAATGATGGATAAATATACCGATATTTTATATAAACTGTTTTATAAATATGATAAGTATGATATAGATGTTTATCGTAAGATTAAGAATTTGTATTCTAGTAAGGATTGGAGTGTCGAAAAAGATAAAATAATAAATACAATTAAAAATATTAAAAACAATGATAGGGTAAATAAAATATTAATAGAAGAAGAATTGTATGACGAATTGTATTTGATTGTTCGTGATTGTATTATGGTAAATCAGATAAGAAAATATGAACAATATTTACTTCCTAAATATAAAAATGAATTATTGAAACTTTATAAAGATGATTGTTTAAAAGAGGTTGAGCGGGCAAATAATCGAGTTATGTATCGGGAAGTTGCAAGAAAAGTAAATCATATAAGGGAAATGGATAATGAAGTAGTTAAATCAATATTAAAAGAAATTAATTATAAATATTTTATGAAAAGACCAGCAATGTTAGATGAGTTTAAGAAAGAAATAAATGATTTAAATGAATATATATAGTAAATTTGATTTGTTTATTTGATGAGGAGATTTATATAAATGAAAGATTATGAAGTATATGAACTAAATTTAAAAAAGAATAATAAAAGAAATGACAAATTTTTAAAAATATTTGAAAAGTGGTTAAATGAACAAAAATTAACTAAAAAAACAATTAATAAGCATTTATGTAATGTTGATTTATATATTAATGATTATTTAAATTATTATGAAATAACTAATATGGAAGCTGGAGTTAATATGATTTATACATTTTTGGATGATTGGTTTATTAGAAAATGTATGTGGTCGTCAGTTTCTTCAATTAAAGATATCGCGGCAAGTATTAAAAAATTTTATCAATGTATGAGTGAAAAAGATTATATAAAAAATGAAGACTATAAACGTTTGTGCCAAGAAATAAAGGATCATATGGATGAATTTATAAATTCTTTTATAAAATATGAGCAGTATGAAGAATATGAAGAATTTTTTTAGAAAAGGAGAAGTTTATGATTGAAATAAAAGAAATTAGTGAAGAAAAATTAGAAGAAAATTATAGATTTAGAACATATTTGAAAATGCATGCCGATGAAAAAATTTTAGATGAACAATTTAAGGAATTACATAATAAATATTTTAAAAATTTTGATTGCAGTAAATGTCGAAATTGTTGCAAGGTTTTGGGGGTATCTATGAATGAATATGAATTAAATTCAATTTGTAAGCATTATTATTTAGATGATTATAAATTAAAAAACGAAGTTTTAAAAGAAAATTATGGAAAATATATTGCTAAGCCATGTCCATTTTTAAATAAAGATAATAGTTGCCAAATAGAAGAGTGTCTTCCAGAATCTTGCTTAGATTATCCATATACAAATAAAGATGAGAGGTTATTTAGCTTACTTGCAATAGTTAATAATAGTAAAGTTTGCCCAGTAGTATACAAAATATTAGAAGATTTAAAAGACTTGTATGGTTTTAAAAGTAAATGAATCTATTTGAGTTTTATGATGGTAATAAAAAGGTAGAACAAAGTTTTTCTTTTTTCATACTTTATATTAGGTGATTAACATGAATGAAAGAGCAACAAAAAAGGTGATAATTGATGCCGGACATGGAGGTATCGGTTAAATCCAAAAATAGAAGAAATGACTATTTTGGTAAGTAAATACAAGAGTTTAAGGTAC
>CANPZX010000009.1 GCA_947589195.1 uncultured Bacilli bacterium
TTATCATTTTATTATAGCGACATTTTCACTAATTATTCATTTTTTAAATAGCGACATTTTCACAAATTTTTCACACATAAAATAATTAGAAAGTAATCAAAATTTAACAAATAAAAGAATTTAGATTATAATTAATTTTTTTGCTTAAAAAAAATGTTAAAAAATAATTTCTTATTTTCTAACATCATATCCTAAATTTAAAATTTTATTAAGGTTGTAGATTTGCTTCTAGTGTTATTGTAAATTCTTTACCTTGCTCGGTATTTTGATTATCTGATGTATTATTAAAATAGTCAACTACAACATAATAAGTATCATCAGTACTTCCACCAACATCTTCTATTAAAATTGTCACATCTTCAGAGTTATCTTTTGTATTAAACGTTCCAGAGTAACCAGTTTCTTCGATTTTACCAGATTTTATGGAATCAGCAAAATCTTTATTATTACTATTATATTGTGTAACATCACTACCGGCTGTACAGGTACCTTCATAATAATATTTAACCCCACCACTCGATTCATCTGTTAATTCTTTTTTTACGTTATCACAAGAAACTGCTTCTGAATTTGAAGTCGATGATTTATAAACAGCATATTTAATATTTGAACCAAATTCTGCAGGAATATTTGGCTTTAATGTCAAAACTAAATCAACTGTTTTACAATCATCTCCACTGTCAGTACAAGTTCCTTTAACTGTTACTTCTTTTAAAAATTTATACCCAGGATAAATGTCTACTCCTGAAGTTTCAATTTTATCTCCATAATTAAATGTAACTGTTGGTAAAACGGCTGCTTTAGCACTTACAGTATTATATTCTTCATTTTGTGGTTTAAATGTCGCCGTGAAATATGCGAATGTAGCTCCTACTACTGCAACTAATAATGTTGCAATTGCGATAACTGTTAACAATATGGTATTTTTTCTTTCCATTTTATATATCCTCCTTACTATAATCATGTTATCAAATTAGTTTGAGTTATGCAAGTATATTTTGTCATTTTTTTAACCTTTAATTTATAATTTAACCTAGATTATACCTAGTATTTTTTAATATTTAAAATTTTTTTATAAATTTAACTTTATAGATGTTAAGTATACATGATACAATACCTCTAAGGAGTTGATTGTATGAAAGAAAAAAAATCCGAATTAGATTATAAGTATGCTTTTAACAAAGTATTTACTGGATCATATTTAATTTATAATCTAGGCAATGAATTGATTAATTTTATAAAAACCGATAAAGGTAATAATGAATTTTGTAATAAAAGATTAGTATATCTAAATCCATATGGAAATCGTAGTGATAAAGCCGCGAATGAAACACAATATGTTTTACATATTATGGAATCAACCTACGATAATAAAAATTATTATGAATTAGTTGCCATCTCAAAAATATCAGAGAAAAATATCTATTATAATAGACATAATATAGCTATAGAAAGAGCTAACTATCGAAATAAAGGATTAAACTTTGAAGATCTTTTTATCGGTGATATTTTTAATGATTCTAAAGCTCATTTATGTAGTTTCCTAGCTGAAGAACTTTTAGGGCCTAAAGAAAATACTCACATTTTATTTAAAGGAAATGTAGATAAAAAAGATATAAAAAATACTATTATAAAAAATGGTACAAATAATATCTTAATTATTAATATTGAAAGCAATCTTTCCGGAAGTAGAAATTTATGTTATTCAAGAAAAAATGATTTAAATATTTTAGATGAACTAATATCAAAAAAATATTTAGAAAGTAAAGATGATACAATTAATCTTAAAAAAATAAATGATGAACAATGCTTAGCGGTTATATGTGATAGAACAAATCTTGAAGATTCAATGTCCAATCAAATTGCTTACTTTTTAAGTAGAAATGAAGATATATTAAAAACTTTTATTGATTTATTAAATAGCAAAAATAAAGATATTAAAATTAAATGGCCAAATAAAGGAAATTTTAAAATAATCAGAGAACATAATAAAATTGATATTTTATTAGAAAGTGATACAGATATTATAGTAATTGAAAATAAGATAGATTCTAGTATTATTGTCTACAATAAAAATGATAAAAACAAAAATAAAAGGCCAAAATACGAAGATCATATCTTGTATAAAGATGAAAACAATCACTTACTTACAAATAAGGAACGAAAAAAATTTTTTGAATCAAGTAAAGAAACTTTCTCTCAGCTAAGTAAATATTATAAATATATAATGGAAGATTATGAGATTTCAAATGAATATAAAGATAAAACTGTTAAAGATATCAAAAATGAATTATCAACATTTAAACCAAAATCAACCAAAAAAGAAGATCTAATTAATGAATTAAAAGAAAAAACAGATTTTATCGAAAAACATAATATAAAGCAAAAACATTTCTTTATACTTAAACCTGAATATAATTCTATAAATGAAGATGAATTAAAAAATTATTATAATGGAAAAAAATATAAAATTATTACTTATACTGAATTATATGAGGCATTACGTAATAGAAAGCCCTATAAACAAGAAAATGAATCAAAATTTTTGTATGATCAATTTATCCAAAGTCTTGAATATGTAAAATCTTCCCAAGCAGAACAAATGCGTAAAACTGCATATATACGACTTAAACAAAGAATAAATGAATTAAAGAAAGATAATTTTAACAATTAGAAACAAAGAGTTAAGAAGCTACTTATAAATCTAGTTTAGGTATGATTAATAAATATTATATAAAGAATTATAACTGGCTTCTTTCCACCTAGATAATATCTTTTATAATAATATACAAAAAACATGAGAAATATAAAAATAATAATAATTTTAAAAGTATCCGATAAATTTAAAATATAATTGACCTAAAATTATAAAAATGTTATAATTAACCACGTGAAATAAATCTTAATTCACGCATATAATAAAGTAAATATGGGTCTATAGCCAAGTGGTAAGGCGTGGGACTGCAACTCCCTGATCGTTGGTTCAAATCCGACTAGGCCCTCCAAAATTGTTTATAACTTGCTTAAATGATGTTATGTACTTAGTACCGGAACATTCAATATCGTGTTATTAATTGTAGCCTAATAAATTTTGACTCCACCTAAATCATCACTGATTTAGGTGGATTACTTTTATATAGAGTTAAAAAATATTTCTTGTTTATCCTTATTAAATGTTCTAATAATAATTATAATTTGAGAACAAATGAACAAATTAAAAATTTTTATTGCTTTTTTGTTAATCATTTGATATTATTTTAATGCACGCAGGTGTAGTACAATGGTTAGTATACGACCTTGCCAAGGTTGAGATGGCGGTTCGATCCCGCTCACTTGCTCCATTTGGTATTTTAGTCGAACTTTTTAGTTCGATTTTTTTGTTGCCGAAAAGTTGCTAAAAAGTTGGCGAATAAATTGATAAAATAATTTTCTATAATTTGAAAAAGTATAGTGAACGAAAAGTGAACGAAAAGTGACCGAATAAATTGATAAAATAATTGTGATAAAGTACGAATTGAAAAAGTATTTGGTAATGAATATTCAAAATATAGAATAAATGAACGACTATATTTATCAAGACAAATTGTATTTAAACCTATGTCACATAAATCTATATTTGAAGAGTATTCTAAAACTAACAAGGTTCATAAAGGTATTTATGGCTTATATTTATACTATTATTATTTACTAGAATATTTCCAAAGAATCATCCAAAACAATATCTTCCTTATTCTATAAGGCAAGAAATAAAAAAGTTAGATTTATGGCTACTAATAAAATTGAAACAAAAGAAGATTTAGACACGTTTTCTAAAAATAATTATGAAGAATATAGAAATCTTTGGAAAAGATACCATAGAATAAACTCTGCAGAAAAACAATCTGAAATACTTTCTGAAATAAATGATATTCAACCTAAAATAAAAGAACTTCATAAATATAATAATTATTGTAAAAATATTAAAAAACAATCTGAATCTATACAAGAAAATCTTAATAATTTTGATAAGAATATACAAAAAGAAAAAGACAATTCTAGAATTCTCTAGCTAGATTGTCTTTTTTGATTATTTATTATCTATATCAGAAAAATAAAGTTGTTTAATTCTTTCTAACGAGTCTTTAATGTATTGACAACTAATTTTATATTGATCAAATACAATATTAAATCCCTCATCATCGTTACATACAAAATTCCAATAATTATAGCCGATAAGTAACTCTTCTTCTGAAAAATATTGTTGGACTCTTTCTTGTTTCCATTCGTTACCTTCACCAAATTTGTTATAAGCAGTTCCTAAAAATATACTGATTTCTTCATCTGTTCCAATAATTTTATTTTTTAACAAAAAATATTCTTGTAGTAATTCTGTTTTTTCAGCTTTAGATTTTTTGTTATCTAAATCTCCTCCTGCTTTTAATTCTATAATATAATGTTCCTTCTTCTCTGGATTATAAAAGTAATTATCAGTTTCATGATTTTTCATATAACTTTCAACATTGCTAGGTTTTACCCATGTAAAAGAGGCATAATCATTAACTGTTGGTTTAACATGTTTATCATATTCAGCAAGCAAATAATCAATATGTTGACTTTGTTGCGGTAAAAGATAAGAATCTATTCTTCCACGCACTTCGTATGACAACTTAGCAATAGAATTTCCAATATTTTCTAAAACTTTTCCAAAACTTGAATCAAAAGAGCGTACAAAAGCAGAATAAAACATAAATTCCTTGCCCAATTCTGCCATAAAAACGTTATTCTTCTTTGAATTAATTACACCATTTGGATCATTGACTTCCAAAGTATATCTTGCTTCAAAACCTTCAGCAAAACTTTTAATGTTGGAATCTACAATAATTTTAATTGCTTCAATTTTTTGCTTTCTTATAATATCATTATTCATTATTTTCCCCCCATTTCATAATTTGTTATTATAAGATGTTCAACATCTTTGTTATTTCTATTTTGAAAACTAACTATATATTTTTTATCAAAAGATTTAATGTAAAAACCACTATTATTATATAAATTGTAAATAAAATCTGTATTTTTGATTATTAACATAAACTTTGCTTTAGTATTTTTTAAAAAATTTGATAATCTTATCTGATCATTTTTATTAAAGTCATTTTTTGCATAAGTAGAAAATTCAGTATCATAAGGTGGATCTAAAAAAATGAAATCATTTTCCGTCAAATTTATAGTATCACAAAAATTTTCAAAATCCATATTATAAATTTTAGTTTTATTCATATACTTTTTTATATTATCTGAACTTATATAATCGATTTTTTTATTAAAATCTTTTCTATTATAACTTATTCCACCATAAGGAACATTAAATTTTCCTTGTTTATTATATCTAAACATTGAGGCATAACAATATTCTCTTATAAAATAGAACATTGCTGAAGCAAATTCTTGTGATATATTTAGTTCATTTCTATTATTATATAAATATCTAAAATGCATATAAAATGCACTTTTTAACGATGCTTCCATATTTTCAAGTATATTATTATCCGTAAGATTTCCTTTATTTTTAGATATTTTACACATACGTCTTATCTTTGATAATAAATTTTTCTGAATTTCATGTATAAAATTATCAATTCTTATATTAAAATGATTAGTTAAAACCCCATTGAATTCTTCTGAATGAGATATTACGAATTCACAAATTTTATCATTATATTTTATTTTTAAATTGTTATCTTCAACTATTTCATTACAATAATTTTTATATAAATCAAGTAATTCTTTTGAATTATTTTCTATTACTTTTTCTAACAAAGACCAATTATGAAATAATTCATTAAGTTTTAATAAAAATTCTTTATTTCCACTTTTAATAAAATTGTATAAATTAATTAACTCGTCACATTTATCATTTATAATAGAATTAGGTTTGTTTAAAGCAAAATATACTGCTCCACCGCCTACAAATGGTTCAATATAACGTTCAAATTTTTTGGGCAAATTTTCTAATATTATAGGCAATTCTTTTTCTTTACCACCTGCCCATTTTATGAATGGCTTCATTTTTAACACCTCAATTCTATCAATATAATTATACATTTTAATTTAACATTAAGCAATGCTTTCAAGTCATATAAAATAATTTATTGTTACAGTTTTGTGACTAGCACATAAAATTATGTTAATCTACACATAATTTCATGCAAAAATGATATATGGTTGAAAAGTGGTCAAATGCATTGATAAAATAATTTTTTATAATTTGAAAAAGTATAATGAACGAAAAGCGTTGAAATTCAAAGTAGCCCAAATAAACCGGCTGACAAGGGTCTAAAGTGGTGTATATTTAAGACACGGTTCTTCATCTTATTCAAGCATCTAATGAAATAACAAAAAAATGATATTTGAACATACTGATAAAGATATACAAAAGGGAAAAAACAATGGTCCATCACTATAAAATGATAATGCTAATATAAAAATTCTTTATCATTAGCATAATCAAAAGCAAAAATTGCTTGTAATATAGTAGTTTTACCTGATTAATTTGTCCCAATTAATGGAACAAGTTTATTTTTGTTTATATTCATTTCTATTGGCCCTTCAATAGCTCTATAATTTTTAATTATAAATTTATTATATTTCATCTACCTCCAATCTTTTTTCTATATATTCAATACTTGGTAATGTATTTTCTAAAAACTCAGGTATTTCAGATAATATTTTATATTCACTTACGCCAATAGGTTTATTTATATCTTTCAAAGCTAATTCTGCAGTTACTTTCTTTTTATCTTTGCAAAGTAATATCCCAAACGTTGGGTTATCATTTTCATCTTTAACATATTTATCTACAGCGCTTAAATAAAAATTCAATTTACCAGCATATTCTGGTTTAAACTCAGTTGTCTTTAATTCTATAACTACATAACTTTTAACTTTCAAATTATAAAACAATAAATCAATATAATAATCTTCATTTTCTATTTCTAAATGATATTGTCTTCCCACAAACGCAAATCCGTTACCTAGCTCTAATAATAACTTGGTGATATTAGCAGTTAATTCTCTTTCAATATCAAGTTCTTTAATATCTTTATCAGCATTTATAAAATCAAAAATATAAGGATCTTTTAGTAATTCTTTAGCTTGTTCATTATTAGGTGTTGGTAAAGTTTCATCAAAATTAGTAGTTTTATTTTCTAAAAGAGCTTGCCTTTCATATAATTTGAGAGAAATCTGATGAGTTAATATAGAAACAGACCAGCCATTTTCAATTGATTTTTTTGCATACCACATTCTAATTTCCTTATCTTTAATTTTATCTAATAATACTTGATTATGGTTCCAAGATAATTTTGCAAGGACTCCTTGCAAAAATTCATCATTATCAAATTCACTAGCAAATTTTTGCATATATCTTAAATTTCTTGCTGACATACCTTTAATTGTAGGAAACTCCATTTTTAAATCTTTTGCTAAAGTATCAATAAAAGATGATCTCCATCTATTATTTTCAATTAATTTTAAACCGATATTATATTACATTAAAATTAAATCTTTATTAGCATTTTCAACTATTTTATTCCTAGTTGTTATTAGAGTCCTTTTAATATCATTTAGTACTTCAAAATATCTATCATTACTATCTAACATACTGACCTCCTTCACCAGTTTTTGTTGATATAATCATACTATAAATATCAATAAATTCCTATATTGCCATTGAATTTTTATTAGATATTTATCTATTTTTGGTGAGTTTCTTAATAAATCTTGATTTATGTATAAAAATAGATATAATCTGTTTAACGAGTGAGGGATATTTTTTTGATAAAAGGTTTAAAACCCTCTTATCATTCGCTCCATTTGGTATTTTAATCGAACTTTTTAGTTCGTATTTTTGTTGCCAAATAATTATTAATACTATAAAAAATGGCCTATTTTTTAAGCCTTTTTTTATATTTTTCTAGTTAAAGTCTTTCCAGCCTTAAACTTACAATCATTAGCACAATCAAAATCCGGAAAAGTACATCTTGCCCCATGTGAATATTTTTCAATATCTAAAGCAAGAGGATCATTAGCTTCTTCTAAAGCTTTTTTATATTTAAGTAAAGTTTCTTTAGTTTGAAGCATAATTTCAAGTTGAGCTGCCGAACATAATCTTTCTTTACACTTTAAAATAAAATCTTCATATTTTCCCACTTCACTAATTCGAACTAATTCACCTTGAGGATTCACATTTCTTACTATTTGCATATCCGAAAGCCATTCATCAACTAACACTTTTTCCCCTTCAATAATTGGTGGTACAAAATATTCTTTTTCTTTTAATATTTCCATTTGATAATCAAGAGTTCTATGTCTATGAGCTTGAGCAAGTTGAGCAAAAGATCCTTTATATCTTGTAGAATATACATCTCCAAAATACTCTTTCTTTTTATCTAAATTATTTCCAAATAAAGATATTTCTCTATATTTTTCATTTTTCATTAATCTTATATCTAAAACATTTAATCTCTCTAATTCATCTAAAAATTGTCTCATATAATAAGCTAACTTTAATTCAAACAAATCATTAATATTAACTTCATCTATATAATTTTGCATCCAAGTAGCAATATAATTAATTTGTCTTAAAGAAGTAGAATAAATCATTTGCGTTGGCATAAATACCGTTACTAAATATCTAGCATTTTCTTGAGCTAATTTTTGAATTTTCGCATCATTATAAATATAACCATATTGTTCTTTAATTCTAACTTTAAATATATTAATCCATTTATTATAAAGTCTTTCTTCATCTTCCGTAATAATTGAACCATCTTGTCTTACTACCGGTGTATATCTTGCTGATTTTTCACTAGTTGTATATTGATGCTCATTATTTAAAACCATTGCTAATATTTTAGGTATATTTTGCAAATTAAAATTTATTAAAATATGATCATATACACTATGATGCCCATTTTCTAATGTCATATTTACTCTACGTATCGTTTTTTCCCTTGGTTCATTTTCTAAATGAGAAAAACCCTCTTTATCATAACAAACACCCGCTATTTTACCAGCTAAATTAAGAGCTTCATCTTTATTAAACGTCCCATCAGTTTTTAAAAATAGATTAGGCAAAATATCTATTTTAATTTTTGTTTTCTTCATTTTTTTCCTCCTTAATGATATTTTCCCTTTCTTATTCTTTTGTCAATATATCTTATTTTATCAAGCAATTAAATCCAATTCTATATTAAGAAGATACTTTTTTATTTTTCTTTAGAAACACTTTCCCCTGCTATTAAACCA
Source organism: uncultured Bacilli bacterium (assembly GCA_947589195.1). Taxonomy (GTDB): domain Bacteria; phylum Bacillota_I; class Bacilli_A; order RF39; family UBA660; genus MGBC108787. The sequence goes on from CANPZX010000009.1 coordinate 9,286, forward strand.
CTCATCCAAGCAAAACCTAAATTATAACCTCCACAATCACCATCTACATCTAATAATTCACCGACAATATAAAGATTTTTAATTTTTCTTGATTCCATTGTTTCCGGATTAATTTCCTTTAAACTAATTCCCCCACGACAAACTTGCGAATAGTCATAATCTTTGGTTCCGGAAATTTTAATTCTAAAATCTAAAAGTAAATTAACTACTTTTTCTTTTATAACATTTTCCCACTTTGTATTAGTATCAATATTTAATATTTTTAAAATTACATTAACTATCTTATAATTTAAAAAACCTTCTAAAATATTACTTAAACTATAATTAATTAATCTTTCTTCAGCTTCATCTAAATATTTAATTAATGCTTTTTTATCTTGTTTAAACCATGGTACTAAATTAATCCCTATTTCTACTTTCTTTTTTTCATTTAAATATTGGTTAACTTCCCCACTTAAATTAAAACTACATATGCCACTTATTCCTAAATTAGTAAATTGAACTTCCCCCATTTCTTGCTTAACTAAATTATCATCAACAATTAAATTTAAAATAACATTACTTCTAACTCCCTCTAAATCTTTTAAATATTTACTTTCTCCTATTATTGGAACTAAAGAAGGATATATTTTAGTTATATTATAACCTAATTTTTTAGCTAATTCATAACCATTACCATCTGATCCCGTTTTAGGCATCGCTTTAGAACCGGTAGCTAAAATAACAGCCTCAGCTTTATAAGAATTTTTATCAGTTATAATTGTAAAATTAGAAGAACAAACTATATCTTTAACTTTTTCTTCATAAATAAAATTAACATTTAAGTTTTTAGCTGTATTAAAAAGGGCATTAACTACACTTATAGCCTGATTAGTAAAAGGATAATAATAACCATTTATAATCTTAGGTACTATTCCTATACTATCAAAAAAAGGTAAAACTAAATCTTTAGATTTAGAAAGTATAATTTTAACCATATCTATATTATTAGAATGATATTTTTCTAAACTTTGATCTTCATTCCAATAATTACATCTTCCATTACCTGTTAATAATAGTTTCTTTCCTACTTTTTTATTTTGTTCAATAACATGAACTTTAAATCCCCTTCTTGCTAAAATAATTGCACTAGTTAACCCTGATGCCCCAGCTCCAATTATATAAACGTTCATAACACCACCATCTTCATTATATCAAAAATTCTAGTGTTATTTAATAATTCGTGATATAATGCAATCGATATATGAGGAGGTGCAAACTTTTGAAAACCCTAAAAAAGAATTTACCAGATGGTGTTAAAAAGCAATTTTCTACTGTCAAAGGAGTAAAAGTAAGACTTATTAATAAAAATTTAAAGAAAAATAAAAAGACTAAATAAACAAAAAATTAGTCTTTTTTTATAGTTCTTTTTAAAGCATTATTATCTATATTTGAAAGATATTCTTCTTTACTTATAAATTTAATATAATCATTTTCATAATAATAGTAACCAAGAATATAATTAGGATTAATATAATTATAACCATCTCTTTCTTCATATATAACTATATTATCATTTTTAGGAATATTAACTAAAACTCCTCTTATAATATTAGGATAATCATATTTTAAAGTTACAACTGAAAAAATTGCACTATTTAAATAAGTTAAACATTTATTTTCTCTTGTTTTATAATTAGAGCCAAACTTTAAACCACCTTTAAAAATTTCATCTATAGATTGTTCTTGGTCTAAATTAGTAAATTTTTGCACTGCTAAAATATGATCTTCATCTTTAATTAATTCTTCTAATTTTAAACCATATTCTAAAGATATAAATGGTGGTCGATTATCAATATTTTCATAAGTAGCCAAGAAATTCTTAATATTAAAATTTTTATAATGGATATTATTTAATTTAGCTAAATTATCTTGACAACACATCAAATAATAATTACCATCTACTTTTTGTTTTTCTTGATAATATTTAACTCGTTCTTCCAGTATTTCTCTTTGAGTTTTAATTTGTTCTTTTTTAAATTTATTTAATAAAGTTTTTTTCATAAAATCACCGTACGATATAGTATATCATATAATTCTACTTTTGTGCGCGAAAAGTTAAATAAGTATATTTTAAATTAGCATTATACTCTTTTAACTCCTTAAATAACCTTTCTTCTTCATTATTTAGTACTTCATACCAAGAATAAAAAGTAATATTTTTATACCCACAACTTTCTAATAAACTTTGAATACTTTTTTTATTACCTAAATAAGTATTAAAACTTAAATCTTCTTCTTTTAATAATTTATAAATATTTTTAATATTACTTATATTAGGCATTTCACCTATTATATAACCATCACTTGTTAATAATTCTTTTAATTGTTTTAAAAAAATACTTGGTTCTTTCATATTTTTTAGAGTATCTTTAATTAAAATACAATCATAAGTTTCTTTAACTTCATCTATATTATTATAAACTTTACCAAATAAAGAAGCCCATTTGGTAGTTAAAGGATTTAAAGAAATTCCCCAAAATTCCCCTGATGGATAAATATATTTTAAAGCTAACATATTAGTTCCTATCCCACAATCAAAATCTAATATTTTATGAGGATTAGTTATCAGGGGAAAAGAAGCACTTTTTACTTCATCAAATAAAAATGTTTCAAACCCCCATTTATTTTTAAAATATTCTCTATTTTTATTTAAGATAGGATAAAATTCATTTAAATTTTTCCGAAAAGTTGTTCCTAAATAATGATGAATAAAACTATCATGACATAACATTAATTTATAACCTAAACTAAGTATTCTTAAACTTAAATCATTATCTTCAATATAGCCTGGAGTATAGGCTTCATCTAAAAAGCACAATTCATTCATTACATCTCGTTTAATTAATAAACAATAACCAATTAAAAAGTTTTTTTCTTCCCATTTATCTTTATTAGATATATTATTTTTGAATGCTAATTCTTGCATTTCTTCTAAAGTATTATAACTAAAATCTACGCCTTGTCTATTTTCATCGTTATTACTTACAGCTCCGACAGCCCCGATTAAATTATCACTATTTAAACATATTTTCAAATTATCTAACCAATTAGAAGTTGTAATAGTATCATTATTTAAAAATAATATATCGTTATCCAATTCTGCAAATTTTAAAGCTTGATTTACTCCTTTTGGAAAACCTAAATTTTCATCATTATATATTATCTTATAACTATCCTCATAATTTTCTAACCATTCTTTAGTTCCATCTATTGAATTATTATCGACAATAATTATTTCATAAGTATCTTTTTTGGTATATTTTACAATACTTTCTAAACATTTTTTAGTATATTCTAAATTATTATAAGTAAGTATTATTATTGATGTTTTTGTCTCCATATAAATCTCCTTTATAAATATATATGTTTTCGAAAAATAAAAAAAACTAGTTTTACATCACTAGTCCACCATCTACTTGAATAATTGTTCCCGTTGTAAACTTTGCTTCGTCACTTGCTAGATATAAGTAAGCCCCCACTAGATCCTCACATTCTGCAATTTTATGAAGGGGTGTCATTTTAATAAGCATATCTTTCATATCTTGACTTACACTATCTCTCATCATATCAGTCTCAACTACTCCCGGAGCTACCGCATTTACCCGAATATTATACATTCCTAATTCCTTGGCTAAAGATTTAGTTATACCATTCACGGCAAACTTACTAGCAGCATAACTTACTTGATTCCTTCCCCCATTAATTCCTACCATACTACTCGTATTAATTATAACTCCTCCGGTTTCTTTCATATATTTAACAACTTCTCTTGTGGTTTTTAAAAGGCCAAAGACATTTACCTCAAACATATTATAAAAATCTTCATCAGTACTATCTAATAAAGAAACATTGGATGTAATCCCAGCATTATTAACTAAAATATCGATATGCCCCCATTTTTTAATAACTTTATCAACCATTTCTTGAATACTTAAAGTACTTTTCATATCTACCCCGACAGGTAATATATAATCTTCTTTTAAATCCATTTCTTTTTGTAAATTATCTATCGCTTTTAAAGCATTCTCTTCTTTACTCCCACATATTACTACTTTAGCTCCATTTTCTAAAAAACTCTTAACTATTTGGTATCCTATTCCCCTAGAACTACCCGTTATAATTGCTACTTTCCCTTCTAATTTCATACTCTAATCCTTTCTTTTTTAATTATAACTTATTTTCTTAATTATTGTTAAAATTCTTTAAATTAAATAATAATTTAGTAATATTTTTTTCTTAATTGGACACTTTATTATTAGGTGAGAAAATGGAAATTATTATTCGTTCGATAGTTATGTTTATTGCTTTATTTGTAATTGTTAAACTATTAGGTAAAAAACAAATCAAAAATCTTACTTTATATGATTATATTTTAAGTATTACAATTGGATCTATTGCCGCGGATACTATTATTAGTTTAGATACTCCCTTAGGTGATGGACTTACTGCTCTCATAATTTTTGGCTTAATTGGTTATATTGTTTCCCTATTAACTTATCAAAATCATAATTTAGAAGAAATTATTGATGGTGAACCCATTATTTTATTTGAAAATAATAATTTTAATTATGCTAATTTAGAAACCGCCAAATTAAGTGTCGCTAAAGTTTTAGAGAATTGTCGCTTAAAAGGTTGCTTTGATATCAATGAACTTGACTGTGCCATATTAGAACCATCTGGTGATATATCAATTCTTTTAAAAGGAAATGCTCAACCTTTAACTAGTAATGATTTAAAAAAGAAAAATAGCCCCAAACAAACATTAAGTCATTTAATAATTGTAGATGGTATTCTTAATGAAGAAGAACTTGTAAAAGCCAAAAAAAGTAAAAGTTGGTTAAACAATTACTTAAAGACTAAAAAAGAAAAAATCGAAAATATTATGCTTCTATCTATTGATAAAAATAATAAAGTAACTATTTTAAATCGTAACTAAAATAGAATCTTTTTTTCTATTGAAAATATTTCTTACATTCCTACTAATTTTATGATATAAACATAATCTGATTTTGATTTCAAAGATTTAAGACTCATTTAGAACTTAGACAAATCATTATTTTATAATAAAATTAATAGTTTCTTTTAAAGCCAAGTCCATACTATTTTCATCATGAAATCCATGATCAGCATTTTTAATCAATACTAATTTAGAATTTTTACATTTTTTAGAAATTTTTATAGAAGATTTATAATTTACATAAGAATCATTAGTACCATGAATAAACAATTTGGGAACCTCCCATTTATATAAATTTTTATAGGCAAAATATTTTCTTTCATCGACAAAATAATTGTAACTTAATTTTATTCCTTTTTCTATACAATAATATCCTTGTCTTTTAGCTATTTTTTCCTTTTTTGAAGGTAAATTAAAGATTTTCCTAAAATAGTCTAAGGCGCCATACCAGAGAACTATTTTTTTTATGTTAAATTGATTATAATTGACAAGAGATATAATTCTTGCACCCATACTACATCCGATTAATATAAAATCTTTAAATCCATAGTCTACTTCCATTTTATATAATGTATCATTTAGATTATTAACCATATTTGTAACAGTATAATCTGACATATTTCCAGAAGATTCTCCACATGCAATAAAATCAAATCTAAAATTATTAATATTAGACTTTGATAACATATCAGCTAATAGTGTTGTTGGTCTAGAATCCTTACTACTGGTTCGTGCATGACAAATGATAACTAACTCATTCGTGTTATTAACTTTATTTAGTATTCCGCACAACTTTGTCTTACCTGAAAAATAAAATATTTTTCCTTTCATATTTTTATCATCCAATTCTATTTTTTCAAATATTGCATATTTAGTTTATCAATATGCAAATATGTTTCCTCAATTGTCATAAATTTAGTAAGTGTTGAATAAAGAACGCTTGCTTGATATAGCTTTATTAGGAATTATTTAATAGTTGGGTGCTACCTCTATCTTTACAGATTGGAGGTGATGCTTAATGAATAAGAAAGATTTTTTAATCTTTGCTTTAATCGTTGCCATCCTTTTACTTATAGCATTACTTTTCGTAATTCTAAATTAAAAGTGCACCTAACTCAAACAGTTTAAATTAGGTGCTACACAAGTCATTTGGGTAACACTCAACACTGCAATATTGAATGTTCCTTTTTTATTTTATGCAAGTTTTCCGAGTTTACAATCAATTTTGGTGGAGCAGAGGGGATTCGGACCCCTGTCCAATATACCCTATCATACAATTTCTACAAGTTTAGCTAGATTTTTTATTTCATTATATAACTGGCTATAGCTTACCTATTATATAACTAGTTTAATAAATATTCATTATTTAATCTTAAACAAATTAAATAATATATCTTATATAAGCGAACCTCTAAACTATCCTATAAGCAAAATAATCTAGAAGTCTCCAAGCCTTTAACTAGGCAAATACAGGAGTGAAACCTTTAGTTTCGTTATTTATTTTTGGGTGCATTTAAGGTATGCCTACCACTTGCCATCATATGTAGTAATAACTGTCGAAACCAAATACTGCCCCATATAAGGTTATTTTATCATAAAATAGCCCCTAATATCAATAAAATTAGACAAAAGGATTTATATCGTGTATAATATGGGACAAAAAAGAAGGAATATTTATGTATGAAGATAAAAATATTAAAATAACCAAACGGGTTAAGCCTAAAAAAATCAAAGAAAAAAAAGTTAAAGTTAAGAAAACTTCTTCTAAAAGAAACAAAATTCATCTATCAAATATCGAACCAATTTTTAAAAATGTTAATTGGAAAGTAGTCTTAATAAAATTAATTATTCTCTTTGCTATTTTAACTTTAATTGTCTTTACTATTTCCCGAATTCAAAATATAAATAAAAACGATAATAATAGTAAATCAACCGAGAATTACCAAGAAAATTTATCTTATTTAACAGATACACTATTAAATTACTATAATTTGAAAAAGCTTCCTAAAAAAACTAATGATTCTGTATCAATGATTTTTCAAGAAATGTTCGATTTTAATATTATTAAAGAAATAAAACCTAATGAAACAGAAAATTATGACTTACGTAATAGTTATATTATTATTACTAAAGAAAATGAAGACTTTAAATTTAAAATCAATTTAAAATGGAGTAATAATGAACTTATATTTACGCAATATATCACTTGTACCGAAAAAAATTGTACATTAAAAAAATAACTAAAAAGTTATTTTTTTAATTGGGATTATTTGAATCATCCATATTCATATTAACATTATTATTTTCGTCTTTACTAGCTAATGTTCCATCTTCTTTTCGTTCATTAGTATCTACTAAATAGCCAATTAAAGCAAAAATTAAAATTAAAGTAATAACTAAAAACCAAATATAATTATTTACCAAAAAATCAATTAAAGCTTCCATATAGTCCTCCTTTTAAATTTTATGATTACTAAAGTTATGAAATACTTAAAGTTTGGTTCATTGGTTGAATTTGAATATAAGTATTACCATCATTAACTTGAAGTTCTTTGCCATCTAAAGTTTTATAAACAGTTTTGCCTCCTCTTGTTTTCTTTTCCCAAGTAATAGGTATTGCATAACCTTCACTAATATAATAACCTTTCCCACTGCCAATATTATTTAAATTTTGTCTTCCTTTAGCATCACCACTTATTGTATCATTACTTACTTGATAAGTAATGATATTTTTCGCAGTATATTGTTTTTTGGTCACATAATCAATATGGGCTTCCCCATTCACACTTCGTTTATAATTTTTATTTTCAGCATCATATTCATAACTAGTTGTCGCGGAAGAAGAATATTTAATAGACACTTTATTAGCCGGAATGGCTCCTTCTTTAGTTTGCATATCTAATTCATCAACACTATAATTTAAAAGGGGTTTAACGGTCGTGGTATCGCGATAACCAAATTTTTTAATAGCTTTCTTAATTAACTCCATCGAAGTAAAGGCCCGGTGTTCCGTACTGACATTTAAAGAATTATCTTTCCAAAAATAGGTACTACCATAATATAAACCATTAATATTATTAATGCCTAATTTTTTAATATCTGCTTGCGCTTGTTCACTAAATCCCCAATGAACATATATTGCATCATTTTCTAAAGCGTAGTCTAAATAATAATGTCTTGAACTTCTTATCGAACCAATTCGAGCTGTCTCGGCATCTTTATAAAGAGCCATTAAGCGGGTGATGCCACCTTCAACAATCATTTCATAAACCATATAAGCATCTTGTAAACCACTGTGATATTTTCTGGCTACTTTAATATTATTAATCATCACGGCGATAGGTCGACTATTACTATTTAAATCCAAAATTTGTAATTTCTTTTCAGAAACAGTTGGCGTACTAGTTTCACTATCACTATTATTTTGCGAATTATCAATTTGACTATCGGTAGTTTCTGGTTTTTCTTGACCAAACATTTTATAAGTTAAAAAGCCCCCACCTAAAACTAAAATGCCTATTAATATATATAATCCAACTTTTACTTTTAATTTCACATTAACCACCATCCTCATTATAGCAAATTTAAAAGTCTAAATATACTTTTTGCTTCTCTTTTTTCCGTTTTTTCTTTTAAACTAGCTCTTTTATCATAATTTTTCTTACCTCGAGCTACCCCGATTAAAACTTTAACATAACCATTTTTTAAATATACTTTTAAAGGGACGATACTATAACCTTCTTGGCTTACGGCTTCCTTTAACTTATTTATCTCTTTTTTATGTAATAAAAGTTTTCGTGTTCTTGTTTCTTCATGATTAAAAATATTACCCTCATCATATTTAGCAATATACATATTTAAAAGATATGCTTCATTATTTTTGATAATGACATAACTATCTCTTAATTGGCCGGAATTTTTTCTTAAACTTTTTATCTCGGTTCCTAATAACTCTATTCCTGCTTCAATTTCTTTTTCAATATAATAATCAAAATAAGCTTTTTTATTCTTTATTTCCATTGTCTTTCTCCTTTTCCACTAATTCGAAGTCAATCATTGCTGTTTCTTTCGAAGAACTGACAACTTTTACCCAAACTTTATCACCAATCCGATATTGTTTTTTACTTTCTTTACCAATTAAAGCTAATTTTTCGGGTATATAATTATAAAAATCACCTTTTATGCTACTTACATGGACTAAACCTTCGATTAAATTAGGTAATTCCACAAAAAAGCCAAAATTAGTTACGGTGGAAATCATTCCTTCATAAATTTCGCCAATATGGCTTTCCATATATTCAGCCATTTTCATATCTAAAACATCGCGCTCGGCATTCACACTAGCTACTTCCATTTCACTAGAATGCTCGGCAATATCCACTAAAGCACTTTCATAATAACTAATTGTATTCATTGTTAAATCATGTTCAATTAAATATTTTTTTAACAACCGATGGACTGTTAAATCCGGAAATCTGCGAATAGGACTTGTAAAATGGGTATAAGCCTTACTGCCTAGACCAAAGTGTCCAATATTATCTTTACTATAGATAGCTTTTTTCATACTTCTTAATAACATACTAGATAAAATTTCAAATTCTTCTTTGCCTTCTAATTCTTTTAAAAGTTTTTGCATAGCAATTGGGGTAAGGTCTGTCACTTTAGTTTGTAATTCGTATCCTAAAAGTTTAACTAAATTTACAAAATCATCAATTTTTTCACTATTAGGCACATCATGAACCCGATAAATAAAAGGTAAATCCATATTATAAATATGGGACGCTACCGTTTCATTAGCTGCAATCATAAAATCTTCAATTAAATTTTCGCCATCTTCCCGATTTCTTTTTACAATATCAATGGCTACTCCATTTTCATCTTGAACGACTTCGGCTTCATCCAAATCAAAATTGATATATCCACGTGATTCTTTTTCTTTTCGTAAAATATGGGCAAGTTCATTCATCTTTTTTAAAGTTGGTACAAATTCTTCATATCCGGGACAGATTTTATCTCGCATTAAAATATCATTTACCGCTTCATAAGTCATTTTTTTGCGACTCTTAATAAAACTTGGCGTTATATCATAACTTACAACTTTTCCTTTATTATTTATTTTCATAATACAACTCATCGTAAGCCGGATAACTCCTTCATTTAAAGAACAAATTCCATTCGAAAGTTGATGAGGAAGCATCGGAATAACCGTATCCGCTAAATAAGAGGAAGTGCCTCGATTATAAGCGGTATCTCCTAAAGCAGTATTTTCTTTAACATAATGTGAAACATCAGCAATATGGACTCCTAAAACATATAAATCATTATCCATTTCTAAACTAATTGCGTCATCAATATCTTTAGTATGCGACCCATCAATTGTAAATATTTCTTTATTAGTTAAATCAAGTCTATTTTTTAGCTCATCTTCTTTAACTTCACTAGGAATAGTTTCTAACTCCTTTAAAACTTCTTCATTAAAATCAGTTTCAATTCCATATTTATAAGCAATAGCTAAAATATCTACTCCGGGATCATCTTTATGCCCAATAATTCTTTTAACTTCCGCTAAATAACGACGATTCCCTAAATCTTTTAATAATTTGATTACGACTTTATGTCCTGGTACACAATTTTTTAAAGTTTCTTTGCGAATTATTAAGTCAATATCTTTTTTATCATCATCTAAATCAACAGTTAATTTATCATTTTTTAATACTACTTCTCCAACTAAATCATGAATATCTCTTTTTAAAATTTTTAAAATTCGCCCTTCTTTTTTTACCCCATTTCTAATTACTTCAGCCATAACTAAGTCATCGTGAATAGCTCCATTTAGATTATCATTAGCAATATATAAATCGTCTTCTTTTTCTAAAATAACAAACCCAAAACCTTTTTTATTAACTGTCAATTTACCTATTTTAAGGCCCGGACAATTTTTCATTAATATATATTTATCTTTTTTTGTTTTATAAATAATATATTCTTCTTCTAATTTTTCTAAAACTACCATTAAATCTTGTAAATCACTAGCTGTTTTATAACCTAACATATCCAATATTTCATTGATGTCTTTCGCTTCATGTATATCATCTAAAACTCTTAAAACTTCTTCTCTCATAATATCACTTCCTATTCTGTAAATGTACAAGTTTTTACTTTATTATTATATTGAACTTTAACCGTATAAGTAGTTTCTTTAACTCTTTTATTATTTCGTGGGTCTTTTAAATTTTCATCAATTAATCCATTAGTTATTAAATCATTCATTGTAATGGTACAACCACTTTGACATCTACTTTTAAAACTATTACTTTCTGATAAAACACAAGCTGCATCTTGTAATTGTTTTTTAAAGTTGTCAATTGATTTATCTTCTTCTTTCGAAAACATCCCACTCATATTTGAAGCAATAACTACACCAATCATCGCCATTAAAGCTATAGTAATAATAAGTTCAATTAAAGTAAATCCTTTATTTTTCATATTTTTTCACCTTACTTTAATTATTATACTCGAGATTAAAGCAAAAAAAAAGAGTGTTAATAAACACTACTTAACAAATAAAAGAAAAGATACTATAAAAAATACTATTCCTAAAAATAAGGTCATCCGACTAATAAATAATTCTAGTCCTCTTTCTTTCACATTTTGAAATAAACTTTCATTCCCACCAGTAATAATTTGGGAAGAATCACTAGCTTTGCTACTTTGTAATAAAACTATAGCTATTAAAAGTATTGATACAATAAGTAAAATAGTTTCTAACATAAATTCACCTTCATTCGCGTACCATTAATTTACCACACAAAACCTTAAAATGCAATTATAAATAACTTTCGATTATGGCATAAACTTCATCTCTACCTTTTTTCGTTATTGTAGAAAAAGGAATAAACATTTCATTTTCGGTTAATGATAGAGCATCCATAATGGCTTTATCTTTTTTTAAACGATTATTTTTAGATACTTTATCATATTTTGTCGCAATAATCGTAATTGGTAAATTATAAAACTTTAAAAAATTATACATTAATATATCATCTTCACTGGGTTTATGCCGATAATCTATTAATAAAAAAACATGTTTTAAATTGCTTCTATTTTTAATATATTCTTCAATCATTAAGCCCATTTTCTTAGAAGTAGATTTAGATACACTAGCATAACCATAACCTGGTACATCAATTAAATAAAAATTATTATTAATTAAATAAAAATTAAGGGTTTGAGTTTTTCCGGGTTTGGCACTAGTTCTAGCAAAGTTTTTACGATTTATTAAAGTATTAATAAAACTACTTTTCCCCACATTACTTCTTCCCACTAGTAAAAATTCCGCAAGATTATCTTCAGGATATTGACTTTGTCTTACCGCGATGTGTTTTAAATCTACCGTATCTATTTTCATAATATTTTCCACCTAACTAAATTATATAAGATTTACTTCTATTTTGCAAATTTAAAAATTACCGCATAATATTGCCTTTTTTAGAAAATATGCTATAATAAATTGCATTTGAAAGGGGAAATCCAAGGTGCATATCAAAGAATTATCAATTACGGAATTTGAAAGCTTTGTTGAAGAAAATCCACTTCGTAGTCATTACCAAACTATTAACTATGCTCTTTTGATGGCTGAGAATGGTTATGATTATGATTTAATAGGATATGTCGATAACAATAATAAAATATATGCTGCTTCTTTAATTCTTATCAAAAAACTAAATTTAATTTTTAAATATGGTTATGCTCCTCGGGGATTTATTATTGATTATTTTGATAAAGAGCTACTTACTAACTTTACTAACGATTTAGTAAATTATTATCAAAAAAGAAACTTAGTTTTTATTAAGATTAATCCGGAAATTGCTATTGCCAAAATTGATACTCAAACTAAAGAAAAAACATCTACTTCTAACTTTGAAATTAAAAATATTTTAAAAGAATTAGGTTATGTTGCCTTGAAAGAAAATTTATATTTTGAATCAACCCTTCCAAGATTTAATGGTATAGTTAACTTAAAAGATTTAGATATTAATAAATTTGATAAAAATACCCGTAATAAAATAAAAAGAGGCGAAAATAAAGGTTTAAAAATTGAAATTGCTGACCGCAGTGGCATTGATATCTTTTTTAATTTTATTAAGAAAAAAAGAAATAAAGATGCTATTTATTACAAAGATTATTATAATGTTTTTAGTAAAAATAATGCTATTGATTTATTCTTAGTTAGTGTCGATACGGAAGAGTATTTGATAAATGCTAAAACTACTTATGAAAAAGAATTACAAAATAATACCGATTTAATTAATAAACTTATGAACAATCAAAATGAAAAAACTCTTAATATTAAAATGAATTCTGATCAAAAACTATTATGCTATAAAACTGATGTTCTAGAGGCTACCAATAAAAATAATATTAGTGCTAAAATTTATATCGCGGGAGCTTTAGTCGTTAAATATAAAAATCGGGTTAATATTATTATGAGTGGTTTTGATACCAAATATCGGCGGTTTAGTCCTAATTACTTTCTACACTATAAAATAATGGAATACTATCAAAAATACTATGATTATTGTGATTTAAATGGTCTTACGGGTGATTTTACCAAAGCTAATCCTTATCATGGTTTAAATGAATTCAAACTAGGCTTTAAACCAGATATATATGAATTTATTGGCGAATATGACTTAGTTATCAACTATCATATTTATGAATCAATGTTAAAAAATGGTAAACTTGCTAAAACTTTTAATAAAACAGACATAAAAAAATAGAAATTAACTTGCTATTTCATAAACTTGGGCATAACAAGTTTTTTTTCTACTTTCTATAAACATATCATGTAATTCTTTAACTTTAGCATGAATATTTTGGACAACTTCTTGATAATTTCTTCCTTCATGTAGAGTTAAAATGGATATGGCATAAGGATTTTCAATATCTAAATTAAGGCCAATATCATGATAATAAATACTCCAACTTCCATATTTATGATAAATTTTGATATCATCAGTATTAAAAGCATTACGATTATTATTTCCCATAATTTCTTTTAAGAAAGGGCCATATTCTTCACTCTCGGTAATAATTCGATAAGCTTCTTTTAAATAAATATTAGTATCATTGGCCGTTTGATTACCATATTTATCGCCTCCACTTAAAATAACTTTTGCTCCTAAACTTTGACCATAACTTTTTAAATTATTAAAACCAATATAATCAATTAACATCATATGAGCCGTATTATCACTTACCGTAATCGCATAAGTAATTAAGTCTCTTAAACTAATAGCTTCACCAATGTGTCTTTTATCCATTTCTATACTCGAATCTTTTTTATAACTAGCCTTATACACTACGGTTTCTTTATCTAAATCAATCTCTCCCAAAATAGCTTTATTAATTAAATAAATAGCATCGACTAATTTAATTAAACTACAACCATAATATATTTTAGATGCATCATAAGAATAAGTAAAATTCGTTGTTAAATCTTCATATTTAAAACTAGCTTGGTAATTTTTAGTTTTAATAAATTCATTAATTTCATTTTCTTTATTTACTAAATCAATAGTTAACTCTTCTTCTTTAAAAGGTTCTTTTAAACAAGCCTCATAATCTTCTTTTTGTTTTCTTTCAATTTCTTTTAAATAAGTTTTATTAACAGGTAATAATCCTTTGATATCATCAAGTTCATAGTAAGATAATAAAAAAGCACTAATTATAACTAAAAATATAATTACACCTAAACCAGCTTTATATTTCTTTTTAATTTTTACTTTACGCATTTTAAAGCACCTTTACTTTATTCGATTATAACATCATTTTACCAAAAGAAAAAGTCTCAAACTGAGACTTTTAATTTTTAATTATTCAACAATTTCAGAAACTACACCAGCACCAACAGTACGGCCACCCTCACGAATAGAGAATTTAGTACCATTTTCAAGAGCAACTGGGGCAATTAATTCTACAGTCATATCAACATTATCACCAGGCATAACCATTTCAACACCTTGAGGTAATTCGATTACACCAGTAACATCAGTAGTTCTAAAGTAGAATTGTGGTCTGTAATTTGAGAAGAATGGAGTATGACGTCCGCCTTCTTCTTTACTTAAGACATAAACAGAAGCTTTGAATTTATGATGAGGAGTAACACTTCCTGGTTTAGCAAGAACTTGTCCACGTTCAACTTCTTCACGAGCAATACCACGTAATAATACACCAGCATTATCTCCAGCTTGAGCATAGTCAAGTGATTTTCTAAACATTTCAATTCCAGTAACAACTGTTTTCTTCGTATCTTTAAGACCAACGATTTCAACTTCGTCATTTAATTTCAATGTACCACGTTCAACACGACCAGTAACAACTGTACCACGTCCAGAAATTGTAAATACATCTTCAATACTCATTAAGAATGGTTTTTCGGTATCTCTTACTGGAGAATCAATATAAGAGTCAACTGCAGCCATTAAATCACGAATAGATTGAGCAGCTGCTTCATCACCTTCAAGAGCTTTTAATGCACTACCACGAATAACAGGACAATTAGAATCATAATCATATTCTCCTAATAATTCTCTAATTTCCATTTCTACTAAATCAAGTAATTCTGGATCATCAACTTGATCACATTTATTCATGAATACAACAATTTTAGGTACCCCAACTTGTCTAGATAATAAAATATGTTCTCTAGTTTGAGGCATTGGACCATCAGCTGCAGATACAACTAAGATTGCACCATCCATTTGGGCAGCACCAGTAATCATGTTTTTAACATAATCGGCATGTCCTGGGCAGTCTACGTGAGCATAATGACGTTTTTCAGTTTCATACTCAACGTGAGCAGTATTAATTGTAATACCTCTTTCTCTTTCTTCTGGAGCTTTGTCGATATCAGCATAATCAACGAAAGTACCAAAGTATTTAGTAATAGCAGCTGTTAATGTTGTTTTACCATGGTCAACATGACCAATTGTACCAATATTAACATGTTCTTTAGAACGATCAAATTTTTCTTTTGCCATCGTTTATTTTCTCCTTTCAATTTACTACTATATTTTATCTAATGCTTGAATGTTTTTCAAGTATTATTTTTAGTTAACGCTGTTTTTCTTAACGATTTCTTCAGCGATTGATTTAGGTACTTCTTCATAGTGGTCAAGTTCCATTACAAAATTACCACGACCTTGAGTATTGGAACGCAAACTAGTTGCATAACCAAACATCTCCGCAAGAGGTACCATAGCCATAATTTGTAAAGCATTACCCCGTGATTCTTGACCAAGAGGACGACCTCTACGACTAGTTAAGTCACCCATTACATTTCCCATATATTCATCTGGTACAGTAACGGCAACTTTCATAATTGGTTCAAGTAAAACAACTTTACATTTATTTTTAGCTTCTTTTAAAGCCATAGAAGCAGCAATTTTAAAGGCCATTTCACTTGAATCGACATCATGGTAAGATCCATCAAATAATGTTGCTTTAACATCAACCATTGGATATCCCGCTAAAACTCCACCAGCCATCGCTTCTTGTAAACCTTTATCGGTAACCGGAATATATTCACGAGGAACAACTCCTCCAACGATTGCATCAACGAATTCATAACCTTTACCAGGATTAGGTTCAAATCTAACCCAAACATGACCATATTGTCCACGTCCACCTGATTGTTTAATATATTTACCTTCACATTCACCAACTTGGGTAACTGTTTCGCGATAAGCAACTTGCGGACGGCCAACATTTACTTCCACATTAAATTCTCGTTTCATCCGATCAATTAAGACATCTAAATGTAATTCGCCCATACCACTTATAATGGTTTGACCAGTTTCAGCATCAGTTTTATATTTGAATGTTGGGTCTTCTTCTGATAATTTTTGTAAAGCAATTCCCATTTTTTCTTGATCAGCTTTACTTTTTGGTTCAACAGCTTCATCAATAACCGGAAGTGGGAATTCCATACCTTTCATAATAACTGGTGATTTTTCATCACATAATGTATCAGCAGTTGTGGTACTCTTAAGACCAACGGCTGCCGCAATCTCACCACAATAAACTTCCGAAATTTCTTTACGATTATTGGCATGCATTTGTAAAATACGACCAACTCTCTCTTTTTCACCTTTTGTGGAATTTAAGATATAAGATCCACTAGTTAAATGTCCTGAATAAACTCTAAAGAAAGCCAGACGACCAACGAATGGATCAGCCATTATTTTGAAAGCTAAAGCGGTAAATGGTTCACTATCACTTGGATGACGTAAAACATCTTCACCAGTTTTTGGGTTATAGCACTCAATTGCTTCAATATCAGTTGGTGCTGGCATATAATCTAAAACAGCATCTAAAGCTAATTTAACACCCATATTTGATAAGGCACTACCACACATTACCGGGAAGAACTCTGCTGCTAAAACACCTTTACGAATAGCAGCTTTGATTTCTGGAATGGAAACTTCTCCACCATCAAGATATTTTTCCATTAAGGCATCATCAAATTCAGCGGCAGCTTCAATAAGTTCAATTCTCTTAGTTTCAGCTAATTCTTTTAAATCTTCGGGAATCGGAATTTCTTCCGCTTCTTCGTGTTCTTCACCATTATAATGGTAGGCTTTCATTGCCACCAAATCAATAATTCCATTAAATTCATTTTCTGCCCCAATTGGCCATTGAATTGGTTTATAATTAACACCTAAACGACTGCCAATAGAATCAAGGGTAAATTGAAAATCGGCTCCCAATTTATCCATTTTATTAGCAAAAATCATTCTTGGAACTTTATATTCTGTTGCTTGACGCCATACTGTTTCACTTTGCGGTTCAACACCAGCATTAGCATCTAATAAACAAATTGCTCCATCAAGTACTCTTAAAGACCGTTGTACTTCTACAGTGAAGTCGACGTGCCCCGGAGTATCAATAATATTTAAACGATATCCTTTCCAATGGGCAGTTGTTGCCGCACTGGTAATAGTAATACCTCTTTCTTTTTCTTGATCCATCCAGTCCATTTGGGATTCTCCATCATGAGTTTCACCAATCTTATGAGTAATACCGGTATGAAATAATACCCGTTCCGTAAAAGTAGTTTTACCAGCATCAATATGGGCCATAATCCCAATATTTCTTACTTTATCAATTGAAACATCTCTTGCCATATTTTCTGCACCTACCATCTATAATGGGCAAATGCTTTATTAGCTTCTGCCATTCTATGTGTATCTTCACGTTTTTTAACTGCCCCGCCTGTATTTTGCGCAGCATCCATAAGTTCATTAGCTAAATTAACAGCCATTCCTCGACCATTTCTAAGTTTAGCATAATTAACAATCCAACGAAGTGCTAAAGCTTGACTTCTTTCATCGCTTACTTCATTTGGTACTTGGTAATTTGATCCCCCAACTCGCCGTGATTTAACTTCTAAGGCTGGTTTAACATTCTCTAAAGCGGCATTATAAACTTCCATTGGGTCTTTACCAGTTTTTTCTTTAATAATATCAAATGCTTCATAAAGAATCTTTTGAGCTGTACCTTTTTTTCCATCTTGCATAATTTGATTAACTAACTTAGTTACCACTTTCGAATTATACACTGGATCTGGTAATACATCTCTCTTAATTGCTCTTCTCTTACGCATAATTTAATCCTCCTTTAACTATTTTTTTATTTTTTAGGTTTTTTAGCACCATATTTACTACGACCTTGTTGTCTTTTAGCTACTCCTTGAGTATCAAGAGTACCACGTACAATATGATAACGAACACCGATTAAGTCTTTAACCCGGCCACCACGTACTAAAACAACACTATGTTCTTGTAAGTTATGTCCTTCACCTGGAATATAAGCATCGATTTCTTTCCCATTAGAAAGTCTTACTCTTGCGTATTTACGAAGAGCTGAATTCGGTTTCTTAGGGGTTTTGGTACCAACACGAGTACATACGCCTCTTTTTTGTGGGCTATTAAGATCCGTTTGCTTTCTTTCAAGGGTATTTAAACCAACATTTAAAACTGGGCTCTTACTCTTTCTTGTCTTCTTTTGTCTTTTGTTTCTTACTAATTGATTAATTGTAGACATATTATCCTCCTTCCATTAACACACATCCTGGTGTATCAAATATTCTATTAAATCAGGTTCTACCTAAGTAGAACCAAGGTTTAAAACCACAAATAATATAACACTATCAATATATGAAAGTCAAGAATAAAAATTACTAAATAGTGATTTCTAAGTTATCATAAGGAACAATAACATTTTTTAGGTTTAATTTTTCTAATTCATTTCTTGTATCATCTTCTAAATGACTCACAACGAATTTACACTTAGGGTACTTTGCAGATAAATATTTAATATTATCTATTCCCATATGTTTTCTAGTGCTTTTAATAAACATACAATCGCAAAATAAGTAATCACATTCACGAGCCATATATTCTACATTTTTACAGATAGTCGTATCTCCTGTAAAACCAACTTTTCTCATTTTATCTTTTAATATATAACCATATGCCGGTTTCATTCCACCATGAAACACTAAATACTTTTTGACTTCATAATTATATATCTTAAATGATGGAGCATAAGTATATTTTAAGTTAATTATTTTATTAACATCTTTCATTGCATTAGGAAAAGCTAGTTTTAATAAACTTTGATTTTTTCTTTTTCCTTCTTTACTACAATATATATGAATATCTTTATTATCAGCTCTGGATTTTAATAAAAAATAAAATGGTATATCAAAATAATGATCACCATGAAAATGCGTAAGCAACACGTGTTTTATAACTCCCGGATTAATTCCTTCTCTTAATAAAGCTTTACACATTCCATTAGGCATATCCACTAAAATATCCTCATCAATCATATAAGAAGCACTAGCATATTTGCTCCACATACTTCCACTGCCCACTACTCGTACTTTCATTTTATTGCCTCCTATTTTTAAATTATAAAAAACGAGGTAGTTCTCGTTTTAATAACCCTTAGTTTTATAACTATCACAATCTATATAAGCTTTAAAATTGTAATCTTTTACTTCTACATAACCTTCACAAATTTCTTCATTAACTTTAATATCTTCGATATAACCATTATTAATCAATAATTCTTTAGAAATGTTTATATTACCTGTACCATCATACAAAGAATAATCATTAACATAATTTTTAGCAATATTTTCTAATTCTTTTTCTTTATCTTTATAAATTTGTTTTTGTTTTTTATAGAAAAACCCAAATGTGGTTAATGAACCAAAGATAATTAGCATAACAATTCCCCAAACCAAGGTTAATTTTTGCATTCTTTCCATAACTACGCCCCGATTCGCCATTCTTGGAATCCTACTGTCATATATTCGCCACATCTAATATAAGCATCACTATTTAGTTTATTATCTTTCTTCGTAATCAAAGCATATCCATTACAAACAGCACCATTATAGGTAATATCTTTCTCATTTAAATATTTACCATTTTTTAAATTATCAATAGTAATGGTAATAGTTCCACTACCTATATCTTTATAATTATCTTTCATATATTTTAAACTAGCATTTTCGACATTCTCTTCAATAGATATTGTTGTTTTGTCTTCTTTTAAACTATCTTTAAATGCTTCTCCTAAAGATTTTGATAATTGTATAATAAAGAAAACGGCTATTAATAAAAAGATTAATAATACTCCACACCACACTAATAATTCTGCTAACCCCCAACCACGATTATCCAATTTCATGAAATATCACCAACTTAAAAAATTATTATAAACTATCCCAATTTAATTATCAATTATTGTTTTCGCATTGTCTTTCTTTAATAAAGAAAGGTCCAAACTCGGTAGCATACAAACAAGTGCGATCATATTTAACTACTTTATAACCAAGTCCCATACAAGTTGATACTGAGCCATCGCTATAATCTTTAACTGTATTGTTTAAGCAAAACATTGGACTTTTACTTTGTCTTACTCTAAAATAATCGGTAAATACCATCACTATCCAACCAAACAGTAAAACTAGTATCAAAATTTTAATAATAAATATTATTTTATTTTTCATAACTTCACCCTAGTATAAATTATACCTAAACTCTTCCATTTTAGCAATAAAAAAAGAGTAGATATCTACTCTAATTAAGCAAGTTCTACTTCTGCTCCGGCTTCTTCTAATTGGGCTTTAATTTGCTCTGCTTCTTCAGCTGGAACGTTTTCTTTAATATTTCCACCATTATCAGCAAGGGCTTTAGCTTCTACAAGACCTAGACCAGTTATTTCTTTTAAGATTTTAATAACTTGAATCTTATTTCCTCCAGCACTCTTAAGAACTACATTCTTATTAGCAGGAGCAGCAGCTTCTTCAGCTCCACCAGCAGGTGCAGCCGCAACAGCTACAACACTAGGATCAATTCCTAATTCATCTTTCATTGCATCAACTAAATCTTTTACTTCAAGAATAGTCATTTCTTTTAAAGCACTAATAAATTCATCTCTTGTTAATTTTGCCATTTTAATTTTCCTCCTTAATTATTTTTTTCTAATTCTTCAGCATATAAGTTTAAACCTATAGCTAAATCCTTAACATATTTCATCATACCACTAGCAAGCATTGTAAGTAAGCCATCTCTTGATGGAATACTAGCATACTCACGAATCGTATTAATATCAGCTACATTACCACTGATAATCCCAATTCTAATTTCCATTTTATCATGCTCTTTCGCATAATCAGAAATTACTTTAATTGGTTCAAGTAAATCTTTACCAAATAAAATTGCATTTGGTCCTTCCAAGAAGCCAGTTAAATCAACATTTAGTTCATCTAAAGCTCTTTTAAGTAAAGTGTTTTTATAAACTCTTACCGTTGATTCTACTTCTCTTAATTTAGTTCTTAGTTCACTTAATTCCGCTACTGTTAATCCTTGATATTGAAATAAAATAACTGATTCACTATCTTTAATATTTTTAATAATTTCATCAACAATAGCTTTCTTTTGTTCTAAAACTTTTGAACTTGCCACTTTCAATCCTCCTTTACTAAATAGAAAAGCCCTTTTTTTCGGAAAAAGAGCTTAATAAAAGTATTAAGATTTTCCCTCGGTAGGATAATTAAGATTCATAAATCCCCTACTGTCTTTGGTCAAATTGCTTTTCTAGGTAGTATTATATTAAATTAGTTATTAATTGTCAAAAGAATTTTGATCAATTTTAATTCCAGGACCCATCGTTGCTGAAATAGTAATACTATTTATTAATCGGCCTTTAACTGTTGATGGTTTCATTCTTAAGATTGTATTAATGATATAGTCAATGTTTTCACATAACTTATTCTCATCAAAAGAAACTTTTCCTGCAATACTATGAATATTACCAAAAGTATCAGTTTTAAAACTTACCATACCTTTTTTAACATCTTCAATAGCTCCAGCAACATTCATGGTAACGGTATTTGTTTTAGGATTTGGCATTAAACCTTTAGGCCCTAAAATTTTACCAATTTTACCAAGTTCTGGCATCATATCAGGTGTTGCAATAATAATATCAAAATCAAACCAATTTTCATTAGCAATTTTATCAATCATATCTTTATCGCCAACAAAATCAGCTCCAGCATTCTTAGCTTCTTCTTGTTTTGCTCCTTTTGCTATAACTAATATCTTTTTACTTTTACCTGTTCCATTAGGTAAAACAAATGAACCTCTAAGTTGTTGATCAGCTTTTTTAGGGTCAATATTTAAGTTAATAGCTACATCAATAGTACTATCAAATTTAGTTATACTAGTTTCTTTAACTAATTTAACTGCTTCTTTAACACTATATAATTGATTTTTTTCAATCTTTTTTGAAGCTTCCACATATTTCTTTCCTGATCTTTTCATATTTTTCCTCCTAACTGTGGTTTATTAGCGGATTTATTTCTTTTTATTTTTTTATTATTCTTCTTCTGTAGTTTCTTCAGTTTCTTCTTCAGCTACTACCGGTACTTCTACATTACCACTTGCAAGTTCTTTAGCTTCTTCTTCCATTGCTGCAAGTTCTTCATCACGTTTAGCCATTTCTGCTTCGTGTTCAGCAGCTTCTTTTGCTTGTTCAGCTAATTCTTTATCGTTAACTCCCTTAATGGCAATACCCATATTTCTTGCTGTACCTTCAATTATATTCATAGCAGCTTCAACATCATAAGCATTTAAATCAGGTAATTTAGTTTCCGCAATACTTCTTAAATCTTCTTTTGAAATTGTTGCAACAACTTCATTAGCGCCTTTTTTGCTTCCTTTTTGAATTTTAGCTGCTTTTTTAAGTAAGAATCCAGCAGGTGGAGTTTTTATAACAAAATCAAAGCTTCGATCTTCATAAACAGATATTTCTACTGGAAGAACATCACCCATTTTGTCTCTAGTTTGTTCATTAAACTTAGAGCAAAAATCTTGAATGTTAATTCCAGCAGGTCCTAAACAAGTTCCAACTGGTGGAGCTGGTGTAGCTTTTCCTGCTTCGATTTGTAATTTAATTCTCTTTACGACTTCTTTTGCCACGAAAAACACCTCCGTTTTATATTTTTTTCTCGTGAAAGTGGTCAAGGGCAAATCCGCGATTCCCTCCCACTTAAACATACTAATCACATAAATATATGCAATTGCACCTAAGATAATAGCACAAATACCGCTAACTTACAAGCAAAATTTGCATTATTTGATTAGGAAGCGGGGACGAACACCAAACAAATTGGATGCGTAATGCGTGCTGGCATAGCCAAGGATGTTGACATAATCAAAGCTCGTAGAGTTGGCGACCGCTTTTAACCAATAGTTATAGTTAAAACGTTGATTCCCGTAACTATTAATAAACTCTGGTTTTAGTTGGAAAATAGCATACTGACGATTATCGATTCCAATATCGTATCCAGATGAACTCAATACTGTTGAACCATAGACATTCACTTCGCTCATTAAATCTAACTTACTATCATACCAAGCCCAGCCAGATGAAGCACCACCATTATCACCTGAGCTTACTCCAAATTGATTCGAACGATCTGGGTCCATTTGGTCAGCTAGTAGATTAGTATAGGTAATTACATTATCACCGAATACTGGTTCTATATAATTTTTTAAAATATCAGGCAAAATTTCTTGTTTCATTTTACTTCCCACATAAGCTGCTAGATTACTTCTTGTACCATCTTTAGCTGGCAATGTTTTATCTTTATAAACAATTCCAGTAGTATTACTTTCATTCATTTTCTCATTTTTAAAGGGTGTTGCAGGTATTATTGTCGCATGATTCTCGGTTAAATCGGTATACCCTGAATGTAAGTAGTTATTTAAGTCAGCTATTAACCAAGTGACAGTATGATTTTCTCCAGTACTATCTGGTTTAGTTGTTGTAAAGTAATCTCCGACATAGATATCGTCAAATCTACCACTACTAATCATGTCATATAAACCATTATTATTGTAATATTCAGTTATATCTTTTCCTCGATAAGTATTTCTTCTTATACTTACTCCTTCAGATATATATTCATCATACTCTGCTTCTGTTATTCCATTGCTTTCAAATTCTATTGTACATTTTGTATCTTTCTTTAAATTATCGATTCTTAAATTCCAAGCATTATAATCCCATGTACCTATTACTTTATTATTACAGGTGACATTAGTTTTATATAAATCTCTTGTAGGTATTTGAGTAGCATCTTTACCATCTATTTTTATAGCTAATTTTACATCATAACCAAAATCTGGAACTATTCCTTTGATTACGTTATACTCTTTGTCTTCTTGATATAAGGCATAGGTTCTATAGATTAAAATACCCCCCCCCCAGAACAAGCATTAGCCCTAGAGTTAGGAGGATA
>CANPZX010000010.1 GCA_947589195.1 uncultured Bacilli bacterium
ATTCCCAATTTTATATCATTTTTATCATCAATGTGGAATTAATTAATTTTTTATTGTTTAGGCTGTAAATAGTAACAATTATCTCAAAACAAAAAGTTACAGTTCAGTCAAGGAATTAAAAAATATAAATAAACCATTGTAATTAAAGGGAATAATAGATGTTTAAAAAAAAGTATCAAACTCTCTTTTTAGGGCAAAAATTATAAATATTCATTGATTTTTGCTTAAAAAACATTATTTTTATACTAAAAATGACCATTAATCCCTGTATTTATCTGACTGAACTGTAACAACAAAAAAGCAAGGTCTTTTTTTAAATACCTTACCCTTATTATTTTTGACAATGAGGGCAATAATAAGTACTCCGACCATTTACTTTTTCATTTTTAATTAAAGTATGACAAATCTTACATTCTTCATTTTCCCGTTTATGTACCATTAATTCTTGTTGAAATTTACCCGTTACCCCTAAACTAGAAGTATAACTTTTAATCGTTGTACCTCCAAGTTCTATTGCTCTTTTAATTATATTCTTGGCACTTATAATAATATCTTCTGCTTCCTTTTTAGTTATATCTTTACCTTTTTTTAACGGATTGATATGTGAAGCAAACAATACTTCATTAGCATAAATATTGCCTAAACCACTAATAATAGTTTGATCAAGTAAAATAGTTTTAATTGGTAAATTTTTATTCTTTAACTTACTTAAAAGATAAGTACTAGTTAAATCTTCATCCCCTGGCTCTAAACCTTGTTTTTTAATAGCCTCGACTGTTTCTAAATCTTCCTTATTTATTAAATTCATCCGGCCAAATTTTCTTGTATCATGATATCTTAAATCAGTGTTATCTTGAAAAGTAATAATAATATGTTCATGTTTTTCTATTGGTTCATCATGTTCTTTTAAAAAGTATTTACCTTCCATTCTTAAATGACTTAATAAATAATGATTTTGAAGTTCAAAAATTAACCATTTACCTTTTCTTTTAATATCAATAAATTCATCGTTAATTAAATCTTTTTTAAAGTCTATTGGATTACTTTCTAACATTTTTTCATATAAAACTTTAACTTCTTTTATTTTTTTATGTAATATTTGTTTTTTTAAAGTTTTTCTTACGGTTTCTACTTCAGCTATCTCAGGCATTCTTATATCCTCCTTTATTTAGTCTCATACCAATCACTACCATAATCACTACTTACTTTTAAAGGAACAGATAACTTAATAACATTAGTCATTTTTTCTTTTACGATATTAGTGACAACTTCTTTTTCCTCATCTCGTAAATCAAAAATTAATTCATCATGAACTTGTAAAATTAATTTACTTTGAATATTTTCCTTTTTAAATTCATCATATATTTCAATCATGGCCTTTTTAATAATGTCAGCACTTGTTCCTTGAATTGGGGTATTAAGAGCTATTCTTTCCCCTGCTTGTCTTACCATATAATTACCACTATTTAATTCTTCAATTGTTCTTTTTCGATTAAATAAAGTTCTTACACAACCATCATGATAAGCTTCTTTAACAATATTATCCATATAATTTTTAACTCCGGGATATAATTCATAATACTTATCAATAAATTTTTTGGCTTCTTTCGCACTTATTTCTAAGTTTTCGCCTAAACCAAAACCACTGATTCCATAAACGATACCAAAAATAACCGCTTTGGCAGTCGACCGCATTTTTTTGGAAACCGCTTCTTCTGGTACACCATAAATATCACTTGCTACTTTGGTATGAATATCAGCATCATTATTAAAAGCCTTAATTAATTCTTCACTTCCACTTATGTGAGCTAAAATGCGGAGTTCGATTTGAGAATAATCAGCACTTAAAAAACAATCATTCGTCGGTAAGAAAGCTTTTCTAATTTTTCTTCCCCCTTCATCCCGCACTGGAATATTTTGAAGATTTGGTTCTACTGAAGAAAGTCTTCCAGTTCTTGTTAAATTTTGTTTAAAAATGGTATGAATTTTCCCATCTTCCAAAATATAATTTTCTAAACCTTCTAAATAAGTTGAATAAATCTTAGTTAGATTACGATATTCTAAAATTTTCTCAATAATCGGATGACTTCCTAATAATTTATGCATAACTTTAACATCTGTTTTATATCCTTTTTGGGTTTTAACTCCTCCTGGTAAACCTAATTTTAAGAATAAGATTTCGCCTAGTTGTTTCGTACTCGCAATATTAAATTCTTCTCCAGCTAAATTATATATTTCATTAGATATCGCATCAATTTTAACTTTAATTTCTTCTTTCATATTATCTAATATTTTACTATCGACTTTAACTCCAGTAAGTTCCATACTAGCTAATACTTTAACTAAAGGCATTTCAATTTCTTCATATAACTTAAACATTTCTTCTCTTTTAAGTTCCGTAATAAAACGTTCATGAGTATCATAAATAAACTTACTTTTTAAACATATTTCTTTTTTTACTTCTTCTAAATCAAAATTTCCTTTTAAAATATAGTCTTCATATAATTCCACTTGATAACTTTCAGGCTTCATTAAATAAGCAATATCATCTTTAATAGTATAATTAAGTAAGTAAGCAGCCAACATTAAATCATATTTGGCATCTTCTAAAAATACTCCCATTTTATTTAAAACGCAAATATCTTTTTTTAAGTCAAACGTATATAAAGTTTTATTTATTATTTTAAGAAAACATTCTTTAATTAATTCTGGTTTAATATAGTAAGTATTATCTTTATCAGTAATGGCCATTCCTAGTATATGAGCTAAGTGATAATTTGAGTTATCTACTTCAATATAGAATGCTACTGTATCATTAAGAACTAAATCACTTGGATCATTTACCATTATGACATTTTCAATTGTTTTTGAAGGATTGGGTTTCGTAAATTTTTTTAATAATGAATAAAACTCTAATTCTTCAAATAAACTATATAATTCTGGTGTTTCTTTTGGTTCATATTTTAAATCTTCTAAATCTTTAATATCTAAAGGAACTTCCTTATAAATTGTGGCTATTTCTTTACTCGTAAAAGCCATTTCTTTATCGACAAGAAGTTTTTCTTGAGCTTTACCTTTAATGTTTTCGATATTATCATAAATACCTTCTATAGTTTTATATTGGGCAAGTAAATTAAGAGCTGTTTTTTCGCCAATACCTTTAACTCCGGGAATATTATCCGAAGTATCTCCCGCTAGAGCTTTTAAATCAATAATATTAATTGGTTCTATTTTAAATTCTTCATAAAAATTTTGCGGATTATACCTAATATAACCTTTTTGTTTTAATAATTTAATATCTATTTGGTCATTAATTAGTTGGATTAAATCCCGATCACTCGATACAATAGTTCCAATAAAATCGGGATCATCGACAACTTTTTTAGCTAATGTGCCAATTATATCATCAGCTTCATAAGGAGCAAGTTCAAAGTATTTAATTCCCATCCCTTGAAGAATTTTTCTGGCATAAGGCATTTGCATTTTTAATTCTTCCGGAGTTTCTTTTCGTCCTTCTTTATAAAAAGCATATTTCTCCGCCCGAAAGTTTTTGCCAATATCAAAGGCTACGGCCATATACAAAGGATTTTCTTCTTCAATTATTTTATTAATCATTGATGTAAAGCCATATAAAGCATTGGTGGGAAAACCTTTAGAGTTTTTCATCATACTTCCCGAATAAGCTGTAGCATAAAAACTCCGAAATAATAAGTTATTCCCATCAACTAAAATTATTTTTTTCATTTTGTACCTCCATTTTTTTAATTATAACATAAAGCCAATATTTTTCAGTTTTTTGCTAGTTATAGTGATAGAAAATCTAAAATAAACTTAATTGACTTGTTTCAGGCATTCCTTCAAATATTCCCATCAACCGCATTTTTTCAATTGTTGATTGGTTTACTTTGCCCCGATTTTGGAAATCTTCGACACTATAGAATGGTTTAATATTTCTTTCTTCAATTATCTTAGCCCCGACAGCATCACCTAAGCCATCTAAACTCATAAATGGTAAAGTTAAACTATTATCTTCTTCATTCATTACAAAGTTTTTACCTTCGCTCTTTTTAATATCAATCATTTTAAATTTGATACCCCGAGCACTAGCTTCTAAAGCAATTCTTAAAGTTTCAAGTAAGGACTCATCTTTATTAGTTGCTTCATAACCTTTGGTTTGAATTTCTAATATTTTAGCTTTGATAGCATCATAACCTTTGACCATCGCCTCAGGATCAAAATCACTTAAACGAGTTGAAAAATAAGTACAATAATAAACTAAAGGTTTATGAACTTTATACCACGCAATCCGAAAGGCACTGGTGACATACGCTGCAGCATGGGCTTTTGGGAACATGTATTTAATTTTTTGACAAGAGGTAATATACCAATCCGGAACATTATATTCTTTTAAAGTTTTAACGTGTTCCGCCCAAGCCTCTGGTTCTTTACTTGCTTTACCTTTTCGCACAAATTCCATAATTTTGAAAGCTTTTAAAGCTGGTACTCCTTTATTCATTAATTCGACCATAATATCATCCCGACAACCAATTACATCTTTAAATGGACAAATATTTTTTTGAATTAATTCTTGGGCATTACCAAGCCAAACATCGGTTCCATGAGCAAGGCCAGAAATTTTAACTAGTTCCGCAAAAGTAGTTGGTTTAGCATCTTTAACAAGTTGAATCGTAAATGGAGTACCAAATTCCGGAACACCTAAAGTACCGGTTTCACACATAATCTCTTCTTTCGTAACTCCTAAAGCTTTAGTCGAAGTAAATATCGACATCGTGTCTTTATCATCTAAAGGTACTTCGGTTACATCATCTCCGGTTAAATCTTGAATCATTCTAAGTTGCGTTGGATCAGTATGGCCTAAAATATCTAGTTTTAAAACATCGGCATCAATGGCGTGATAATCGAAATGAGTAGTCCGCCAAACTTGAGTGGGATCTTCTGCCGGAAATTGCACCGGCGTAAAGTCATATACTTCCATATAATCCGGAATTACGACAATTCCTCCTGGGTGTTGGCCTGTTGTTCTTTTAACTCCCGTACAACCAATCGCTAATCTTTCGACTTCAATATTCCGCATAATAATGCCTTTTTCTTCACAATAACCTTTGACATAACCATAAGCTGTTTTCTCGGCCACAGTTCCAATAGTTCCGGCCCGGTAAACATTATCAACCCCAAATAATACTTTGGTATATTCATGGGCACTAGCTTGGTTTAAATCGGAGAAGTTAAGATCAATATCTGGTACTTTATCCGCGTTAAAGCCTAGGAACGTAGCAAACGGAATATCTTGGCCATCTTTAGCCATTTTAGCTCCACACTTCGGACACGTTTTATCAGGTAAATCAAAGCCGCAAGAATAAGTTGCCCCGAGTGGTTTACCTTCATCATCTAAAAAGATGCTATGCTTGCAATTTGGACAACGATAATGCGCTGCCAAACTATTAACTTCGGTTATTCCCATCATATTAGCAACAAATGAGGAACCAACGCTACCTCGAGACCCTACTAAGAAACCTTCGTCGTTAGAATGTTTAACTAACTTTTGGGCAATTAAATAAATAACGTCATAATTAGCTCCAATAATACCCCCTAATTTTTGGGAAGCAATTTTTTCTCGTTCTTCTTCCGTTCCTTCTTCCTCTAAATGTTTCTTGACGATTTCTACTACGGCTTCTTTTCCTTTATTAATAACCTCATGAACTAATTGAAAAGCTTCCGCTTCAGCACTTTTTTCTAGTTTACAAGCATTGATGACGGCATCACCATATAACTCCTTGGCTAATCTTTCTTCAATATTAATTGGTAAAGGTTCCCCATATAACTCCCTTGCCCTCGTATAAACAAGTTCAGTCATTGTCTCAACCGATTTTTCGATTCTGGGAGCAAAAGGTTTTGGGGTATCAATAATTACTTCAATTTCTTCACAAAGATTAGCTATCTCATTAGTATTTTTAACCACTATTTCATAAGCTTCCTCGGAATCTAGAAAATTAAAAGCTTCTAACATTTCCGCCGTCGTTCTTAAATACATATTAGGTACTTCTAAACCTTTTCTTTTTAAAGGATGTAATTTACCATTAAACTTTTGATTAATAATAATTTCCCGATAAATCTTATCATCTTTCGTTAAATTATGAACATCACCTGTAGCTACAACTGGTTTACCAGCTTCTTTAGCAATTCTAATAATCTTTTTTAAATATTCATTAGCTTGATCTAAATTTAAAAACTTTTGGTCAGGTCCAATTAAATGACTAAATACCGCGGGCGGTTGAACTTCAATATAATCATAGAAATTCATCATGTTAACTAATTCTTCATCTTCTTTACTTCCCGCTTTGTCAAATATTTCCCCATTAATACATCCTGATCCAATTAGTAAACCTTCTCTTAATTTTTCCACATCTTTTCTAGGTATTTTCGGTTGTTCATTTTTATATAAATATTTGGTATTAGCTAAAGATATTATTTTAAATAAATTTTTTAAACCATCCCGATTTTTAGCAATTAAAGTGGCATGAAAAGGATAAGAGAACTTAACTAAAGACTCCGTATCAATATTAGATAGTAATTCATCGGTCGTACTAATATTTTGGTCATATAAAGCTTTACACATTTTATAGAAAGCTAAACTGGTTCCTTCAGCATCATAATCCGCCCGATGGTGTTTTTCTTCATCCCATTCGATATCTAACTTTTTGGTTAAAGTTTGTAATTTATGATTAGGCCACTCGGGATGAAGCATCCTAGCAATACTCATCGTATCTAATACTGTATAATCAAATTCTTTTAAATTATATTTAGTACAAGCCGCTTTCATAAATGAGATATCAAATTTAGCATTATGGGCAACCATTGGTAAATCCCCCGCCCATTCAAAGAATCTTTTGGTTACGTTTTCTTCCGTATCTTTGCCCTTGACCATATCATCAGTAATAAAAGTAAGTTCGGTAATTTTTTTCGGAATTGGACGATGGGGATCAATTAATTCATCAAAGCGATCTAATATTTTACCATTTTGAATCTTAACTGCCCCGATTTCAATCATTTGATCTGAACCAGCATAAAAACCTGTGGTTTCAGTATCGAATACAACATAAGTATCTTCAAGTAAATTAAAGGTCCGATTATTAAAAATAATATCCACATCATCATTAACGATATTTAACTCCGCCCCATATAATACTTTAAAACGTTCACTTTCTTCTTTTCCTTTATTATAATCACAAACGGCATGATAAAGATCCGGGAAAGCTTGACAACAGTTGTGGTCAGTGACAGCGATCGCTTTTTGCCCAATTTTAGTAGCATATTTAACTAAAGCTTTGGCATCAATTACACCATCCATGGCACTCATCATCGTATGGGTATGAAGTTCTACTCTTTTAACTTCCGCATCATCCTTTAAAACTTCGTCTTTAGAAAGGATACTTTCAAATTTCCGTATTGATAATACTAAATCTTTACTAAAAGAATCAAACTCTACTTTACCTTGAAAACGATACCAAGAGCCTACCTTTAACTCCTTTAAAGTACTTTGATATTCTTCTTTTTTCTTTTTAAATATTTTAGCCAGTAAACTATTAGTTTTATCACTTATCTTTAACGTAATGATATTAATCGTTTCTCTTTCCATCGTATCCAACCCAAAGATATATGCTTCAACTGTAATACTTTTCATATCCCCCATAATATTATTAATAGTTGTTATTTCTCCCGTAAAGGGTTGTTCTTCTTTTTCTTCTTTATTTTTAACTGGGGTAATAATTTCTAACTCAGCCGTTTTGGCTTTTTCAATAGAGTCTTTAACTTCTTCTTTTTTCTCTTCATTAATTACACTCGTAATTTCAAATTCTCCTAAACCAAAACTTAAAAGTTCAACTTGTAAATTCTTCGCTTCTTTTTTAACTTCATTTTCTTCTAATTTAGATGATACTTCAACCGTAATTATTTCATCTTCAATACTAATTAAAGAATCATTTAAATTAACTAAACTAGGTCTTTTATTTGTTAATTTCTTAATCAATTCTTTAAAATAAGCCAAAATATCTTCATTAGTTATTTCTTCATATAAAAATTTAACAACACATTTCTTTTCTTTATTTATTCCAAAACTTGCACATTCTTTTAATTTTTCTACTTCAAAAAAAGGTAAAACTTCTTTATTTTTTAAATATACTTCAAATTGATCTTTACTCGTTATAAATACAACTTTGGCTACTTGACAATTGTTATAACAATCACTATTGGGTTCATAATTAATACTCTTAAAAAAACGTTTTAATTCTTCATTCATTTTCTTTAATACTCCTTACTACTTTTTAATTAAATTATTAACATTTATTTGATATTTATCGTATCTTTTAACTACTCTACCTTGAATTTCCACGATACTTCCTTTTTTTAAATCATCTATTAATTTTATTTGTTTATTAAATATAACAAAACTAGCTCTTCCCGTTTCATCACTAGCCTCTAAAAAAGCCATTTCTTCTCCTTTTTTGGTATTAACTTTTTTGATACTTTCAATTAGTACTCCACATTTTATATATTTATCAAAATATTTAGAGATTAATTTTAATTTAATAAAATCATTTTGACGAAATAAACTTGCGGGATGATTACTAATATAAAAACCATAACTTTCTAATTCATTAGCTATTTCATTTTCTTCATTTTCATATTCTTTTAAGACTGGTTTTAAGATTAAAGGGGAATCTATTTCACTAGCTAATTCAGCATAATTTAAACAAATATCTAAGTTATTTTTTAAAGTTGTAGAATTATTAAATTCCAAAAACACTCCCGCTTTAATTAAAATTTCGATAATTCTTTCATTAATATTTTTATTATAAGTTCTTTTTAAAAAATCAATAAAATCACTAAATGGGCCATTCTTTTTTCTTTCTTCTAAAATACTGGTAATAGTTAAACTATTTAAACCTTTTATAATACTTAAGGGTAAGTATATTTTATTATCTTTAATAAAATAAGTATCTTCACTTATATTAATACTAGGCTTTACTAAAACTAAATTATGTTGTTTGGCTTCGGTTAAATAATCGGCCGTTTTTTCTTCACTACCTATACTCATATTAAGTAAGTTAGTAATAAAATACTTGGGAAATTTGACCTTTAAGTAAGCCATCTGATAACCAATTAAAGAATAAGCTACCGAATGGGATTTATTAAAACCATAGGATGCAAACTTTAAAATTAAATTATATATTTTCGTCGCTATTTCTTTGGTATAACCATTATTTAAAGCTCTTTTCATAAATTTAGTTTGTTCTTCTAACATTATTTCTTTTTTCTTTTTACTCATGGCTCTTCTAACGAGGTCGGCCTCAGCATAACTATAACTTGCAATAACCGAAAGGATTTGCATAACTTGTTCTTGATAAATTATTATTCCTTCGGTTTCTTTTAAGATTGGTTCTAATTCTTTCGTAATGTAATCGACAGGTTCTTTCTTTTCTTTTCTTTTTATAAACGAATCAATATTTTCCATCGGTCCGGGCCTAAAAAGTGCAATCGCCGCGATAATATCACTAAACGAACGTGGTTTTAACTTTTGTAAAAACTTCCGCATCCCATTACTTTCAAATTGAAATATTCCCGTCGTATCGGCTTTCGTAAATAAATCTAAAACTTCTTTATCATTTAAATCAATTTGATTTAAATTTAAACTTCTTCCCGTATCTTTTTTAATTAAATCTAGAATATTCATTATAATAGTTAAATTTTTAATTGCTAATAAATCCATTTTTAAAAGACCTAGTTCTTCTAAATATTCCATTGTAATTCCTGTCATTAATAAATCATCATTATCAATAACCGGGATTAAATCATCTAAACGTTCTTTAGAAATAACAACTCCCGCGGCATGGGTCGAGATATTTTTCTTCAGTCCTTCTAAAGTTAAAGCAATTTTATAAATTTTTTTAAGTTCATTATTTTCTTGAATTAATTTTTTAACTTCTGGAATATTTAAATTTTCTTTTAAACTTAAATTAGAACTAATATTTTTAATTAATTCTTCAAAATCTTTTTTTTGATAATCTAAAATTCTCGTAACTTCTCTTAAAATAAGTTTACTTTTTAAGGTAGCAAAAGTCATAATCGAAGCTACTTTATCTTTTCCATATCTTTCTTTAATATAATCGATAATTAAATAACGTTTGGTATTTTCAAAATCAATATCAATATCGGGCATCGTTATTCTTTCGGGATTTAAGAATCTTTCAAATAGTAAATTATATTTTAAAGGGTCAATATCAGTTATTCCTAGGGTATAACAAACTAATGAACCCGCGGCACTTCCTCGCCCTGGTCCCACTAAAATATTATTTTTTTTAGCATATAAAACATAATCATAAACAATTAAGATATAATCTACAAATCCCATTTTTTTAATAACATTTAATTCATAGTCTAATCTATTTTGATATTCTCTTGGAATTTCATCTTTTAATCTTTTCTTTAAACCTTTTTGAGTTAAATTTTGTAAATAAGTATAAGTATCAGTTAATTCGGCATTATATTTGGGAATATGATTTTCTCCTTTAGGAATTTCTAAAGAAATTAAATCGCTAAAATCAAGCGTGGTTAAAGCATCGGCTCCCGAGATAGCCCCATCTAAAACATTTGATTTATAGTCTATAAAAGTAAAATCACTTATTTTTTGATCTAATTCAATCATTTTTAAATAATTTAAATAATTACAAGTTTCTATTGCTAAAGAAAGAACATTTTTAACATAAACAAGATGATTATCTTTAATTAAACAAGTCCTTTTTTCTTCTTCATTTTGATAACCGAGAAAAACTATTTCATAAATTTCTTTAATTTCCGAAAAAATATCTAAACTAGCATAAGGGATTATAACCATAATATTTTCCTTATATTTTTCTAAATCTTCTAAAGTTAACTCCCGACTAGTTTTAATGGTATTGATTTTTAAAAGATTTTGGTAGCCAGCATAATTTTTAGCATATAAATAAATATGAAGTTTATTAATAAGACAATCTAAACCAATAATAGGTTTAATATTATTTTTAAGACATTTATTATAAAATTCCATTACCCCATATAAATATTCATCACAAAGAGCACAGGAAGTGATATTTCGCAGTTTTAAAGTATTAATTAAATCATCAATCTTAATCATACTTTTTAAAAGACTGTAATCCGTAGTAATTTTAAGTGGTACATACATTTTTAAAACACCTCCCCTGTATAATAAGTATTATAACATATTTGCTAACAAATTTTAGATACTTAATTATTCTTTTTACATATTTTAGATTTTTTTCTAATTAAATTTAGATTATATAAAAATAAAGGCATTTTATCTACATCGTACAA
The DNA here is from genome assembly GCA_947589195.1 of uncultured Bacilli bacterium. Taxonomy (GTDB): domain Bacteria; phylum Bacillota_I; class Bacilli_A; order RF39; family UBA660; genus MGBC108787. The sequence goes on from CANPZX010000010.1 coordinate 11,389, forward strand.
AATTGGAAATTTTAGTAATTTTGTACGATAGAGAGTACAAAATTGACATATAATTTAAAATGATATATAATGTTAAAAGAAATGGGGAATGTTAAAATGCTAAAAAGAGAAAAATATTTAAAAGATATTAGACCCTTTTATGATGAAGATTTAATTAAAGTTATAACCGGTATCCGTAGATGTGGCAAATCAATTTTATTAGAACAAATTGTTGACGAATTAAAAGAAAGAGTTGCTAATAATCACATAATCTATATTAACTTTGAAGATGTTAATTATTCTGATATTAAAGATTTTAAAGATTTAAATAATTATATTGTTAAACAAATTAAAGATGAAAAGAAATATTACTTATTTTTTGATGAAATTCAAAATGTTTTAGAATGGGAAAAAACTGTTAATTCCTTAAAAGCCACCAAAAATGTTTCTATCTTTATTACTGGTTCTAATAGCGATTTATTATCTGGCGATTTAGCAACTCTTCTTTCCGGAAGATATGTAAGTTTTAAAATGCAACCTTTTGTCTTTTCCGAAGTATGTAAATTAAAAGATACTAAGGAAAATCTTGAAGATTTATTTTTAGATTATCTAAAATGGGGAGGAATGCCTCAAAGATTTAGATTTGATGAAGAAAAACAAATAAGAACATATTTATCAGATGTTTATGATTCAATAATTATGAAAGACATCATTCGCAGATTTAAGATAAATGATTTAGATTTATTCAGTCGTATTGTAGAATATATTATGACTACTCCATCCCAAATATTTTCCGCGGAAAATTTAGCTGAATATTTTAAAAATAATGATAAACGTATAGTATCAAAAGAAACTATTTATAATTATTTAGAATATATGTGCAAAGGTTTATTAATTTCTAAAGTCTTTAGATACGATGTAAGAAAAAAGCGCATATTAAATGGTAAATATAAATATTATTTAACAGATTTAGGCTTAGGGCGTGTAATGAATACATCCAAAAAAGAACAACTAGGAGCTTATTTAGAAAATATCGTTTATAATGAATTAATTTATCGCGGATATGACGTAAAAATTGGCTATTTAGAAAATAGTGAAATTGATTTTATCGCACTTAAAGATGGAAACAAAGAATATTATCAAGTTGCTTTCCAAATTGGTGATAATACAAATGTAATGGATAGAGAATTTGGGGTATACAAAACCATTGATGATAATTATCCTAAATATGTTATCTCTACTGATAAATTCGATTTATCGGAAAATGGAATTATCCATAAAAATATAATTGATTGGCTTTTAAATAAATAACCAGGATTGTTTATAACTTGCATAAATACTAATTTTATAATATTATGTATTTAATAGAGAGATGAGACGATGAATACAATTAATGTATTCTCGTTTTTCATTTCTTTCAAATCTTCTTTCGTTTAGAATTATAAGATAGACAATTCAACAACACCAAGTAAGACTTTTTCTATTCTATTTTAATTTTACTTGACAAAACTTTCCTGTATCCTTTAAAATTAAATTGACTTTTTACTTAAGAAAACTTTTATTTATGACACCTTAGTTGCTCGAAGATCATTCGGGATTTTTGTTTTGAAAAAAGGAGTGGTGAAAATGAATAATGAAGAAAAAACAAAAGAAATCAAAAATTTAGAAAAAACAGTACAATATTTAAATCACAAGATTGAAGAAATGGAACTAGATATTTTTGCAGATACAGAAAAAATTAAAGAATTTCGAAAATATGCCTGGGAAAACAAAGGCGGAATGGACGCTCAAGAATTAAATAGTGTTCGAACTAGCAGTGAACAAGAAGCTATTCTATTACTAAGAGAAAGAGATTATTTTAAAAAACTATTAAAAATAAAAGATGCCCCCTACTTTGCTTCCATTGTTGTTGATGATGAAAACCAAGAAAAGCAAAAAATTTATATTGGGATGACTTATTTAAAAGATGACAATAAAGATAATTTAATTTATGACTGGCGAGCTCCCATCTGTAGTATTTTTTATGATTATGAAAATGGTCCTTGTAGTTATGAAGCCCCCATGGGCATCATAAAAACGCACCTTTATCAAAAAAGACAATATAAAATTGAAAATCAAAAGCTAAAACGGATTATCGATAGTGCAATTAACATTGATGATGATATCTTGCAAGAAGTTCTTTCGGAAGCCTCAACTGAAAAAATGAAAAATATTGTTAACACCATTCAACAAGAACAAAATAGCGTAATAAGAAATACCAAAGATAAACATTTAATCGTCCAAGGAATCGCGGGTTCTGGAAAAACTAGTGTTGCTCTTCACCGGATTGCTTTTTTACTCTATAAAATCAAAAACTTATCATCTGATAAAATCTTAATCTTTTCTCCTAATCAAATATTTACGGAATGCATATCTAATGTCCTACCCGAACTAGGCGAAGAAAATACTTTAGAAACTACTTTTCATGACTATCTATCCAAAATAATTAACGAATATGACCACGTTGAAAGTTATATCGATTTCTTAAATCGGTATTATGCTAACGATACTACTAATATAGAACTACTTAAATATAAACAAAGTAATGAAATTATTAAAGACTTAGAAGACTTTGTAAAATATTTAGAAGATAATATTAGTTTTAAAAAAGGAATTGTTGAAAATAAAGTATTTGAATATTCTAAAGAAGAATTAAATGACTTATTTAAAAATAGATATTCTAGTGTTGTCTTCTTTGAACGAATCGATGCGATGGCCTTAAAATTTAGCGAAAATAATTACCGTGGTAGTAAAAAGAAAGCTAAAACTTATCACAAACTTTTATTGGAGGCGATGGAATTTAAAAAAGATTATAAAGAAATATTACGCATGTTTTATGAAAGTGATTTTTTTAAAGGTAAATTAAAAGAAGTAGAACTTAAAAACTTAAAAAATAAAAAAATGATTAATTACGATGATGCTTTAATTCTTATTTATTTAAAAGGCTTAATGGAAGGATTTCCCTATGAAGCATATATCGAACAAGTTGTTATTGATGAAGCCCAAGATTATAGTTATTTACAATATTTAATTTTAAATAAAATATTTAAAAAAGCTTCATTTACAATCTTAGGAGATGTTAATCAAAATATTAATCCTTTTTATAATTATAATTCTTTAGCGGAATTAAATAATATTTTTAAAGGTAAATATATTGAACTTACTAAAACTTATCGTTCTAGTGAAGAAATAATTGAATTTGCTAATAAAATACTTAATTTAAATCATATTTGTGCGATAAGAAAAGATAATCATAAACCAGTTATTTTAAGAGATAAATTAACTTATTTAAAAAAAGATGTTCTTTATTTAAAAAATAGTTATAAATCCTTAGCAATTATTACGAAAAATATGGATATGGCTAAAAGTATTTATGAATATTTAAAAGATAAAATAAATATCTCTTTGGTGGATATTAATACCACTCTTTTTAACAAGGAATGTGTCGTTATGCCAGCTTATTTAGCCAAAGGCTTAGAATTTGATAGTGTCATTGTTTATCAAGATAGTAAAGCATATTTTACCGATTTAGAAAGTAAACTTTATTATGTGGCCGTAACAAGAGCACAACATGAGTTAATTGTTTATCGAGTCCTTGACTAAACAGGGATTTAATGATAAGATTTTAAAAGAAATTGGGAGGTGGCAAAATGGCTCGTAATATATCAGCAAAAAAACCTTTAACAGCTAATTTTAGAAGTAAAGCAAATAATGCTACTAAACGCAGACAAAAACCAAACTTACAAAAAAGAAAAATTAATGGTGAATCTGTTTTAATCAGTACAAGAGAAGCTAAGAAATTAAATTAAAAACCATCAATGATGGTCTTTTATTTTTATTTTTTTTAATCTTCTACTTCAAAATTTAATAATTCTTTACAAGTCTTTTCATATAAATCTTGTTCATGTTTTATCGTATCTATTAAAAACATTTTATCTTTTTCATATTCTCTTAAACCTCTTAAATAATAAGATTTATCTTTGTCTAATATAATAAAAGGCATAATATTATTTCTTAAACATTCCTTAAACATAATAATTCTTCCAACCCGGCCATTGCCATCGCCAAAAGGGTGAATCATCTCAAATTTAAAATGAAAATCAATAATATCTTCCAAAGTAATATTAGTTTTAGCATTATATTCTTTTAATAATTTGTTAATTTCTTTTAAAACATCTTCCGGAGCAGTTGTAGAAATTACATTAACTGCTCCTATTATATTAGGAACAACTTTAAACCCACCAACCTTATATCGCGGATTTTGTTCATCACTAGTATTTCTCTTTAAAATTTTATTCATTTCGATAATCATTTCTTTTGATAATTTAGTGTCAATATTATCTAACATATAATCAAATAGCTTAAAATGATTTTTAGTTTCTATTAAATCATCTAATTTAATTAATTCATCATTTTTAGAAATAAATGAATCAGTAGTAAAGATGGCTTCTGTTTGGTCACTAGAAAGCCTACTACCCTCTATTTTATTAGAATTATAAGAAAAGTTAACTTGGGAAAAATGATATATATTTCCTTTAAATTTACTTTCTTTTTGTTTAATTAATTCTTTTCTTATTTTTGCAATATTCATAAATACCTTCACCTCCAAGTATTATAACATAAAAAGACACCTCTTAAAAAATGTCTTTCTATCCATTAACTTGTTTTAAACTTTCAACTCTTTCTTTAAAATCTTTATAAGTACAAATATAAGTACCCGCAACGGCGATATCTAAATTATCATCAAATAATTTAATTGTTTCAGCATTAATTCCCCCATCAACACTAATTAAAAACTTATATTTTTCTTTAGTCCTAATCTTTTTTAATTGATTAAACTTATCGATTGTTCCTGAAATAAACTTTTGTCCCCCATATCCCGGAACTACTCCCATTAATAAAACTAAATCGAGTTTAGGTAATAATGAAGTAATTTCTTCGATACTGGTTAAAGGATTAATCGCCATCCCAACTTTAATTTTCTTTTCTTTTAGATAAGCAATAATTTCTTCAGGATTACTAGTCGCTTCATACGAAAAAGTAATAAATGTAGGATTAATCAACGAAAATAAATCAATAAAATCTTTAATATGTAAAGTCATTAAATGAACATCTTTTTTTACTTTACTTTTCTTTAAAAGATTTAACATTTCTTTATCTAAATAAGTTTTATTATTAACAAATAAACCATCCATGACATCAACATGAATAAAATCAGCTTTTGCTTCTTCAATTTTTTCTAAGGTTTTATTAAAACTAAAATTACTTTTTAAAAAAGATACCGCTACTTTCATTTTACTTACCCCTATTTCTTATAAAACTTAAATAATTATCATAACGACTTTGACTGATTTTATTATTCTTTACCGCTAATTTTACTTGGCAACCAGTTTCTTCTTTGTGATAACAATCTTTAAATTGACAAGTATATTTTTGAAACTCTAAAAAAGAAGATTTAATTTGTTCATTAGTTATATCTCTAAAATCTAAACTAGAAAAACCTGGTGTATCGGCAATTTTAAAATGTTTAAGTTTAAAAATTTCTACATGTCTTGTGGTATGTTTTCCTCGTCCTAAACTTTTCGATATTTCATCAGTTTTTAAATTAAGATTTTTATCTAATTTATTAATTAAAGTACTTTTGCCACTTCCCGTTTGACCCGTAATTACCACTAATTTATTTTTAAATATTTTATTTATTTTCCGAATATCCGTATTTAAAACAACTTGATAACCAATTTTTTGATAATCTTTAATTATTTGTTTTAATTTTCTTTTTTCATTTTTATCTAATAAATCGACTTTGGAAAAACAAATAACAGGTTTAATATTATTAATCGTAATTAATGAAAGCATTTTATCTAATAAAGTTAAAGATAATTCGGGATTTTTTACACTCGTCATTACAAGAGCATAATCGACATTACTAATAAGTGGGCGATTTAAACTATTTTTCCTAGCCATAATTTTTGTTATATAAAGATTTTTTAAATCAACTTCACAATAATCGCCAACTAAAGGGGTTATTTCTTCATTTCGAAATTTCCCCCTAGCTCGACAATCATAAGTTTTATTATCAATTTCTACTGTATATAAATTACTAATTATTTTAATTATTTGCCCGGTCATTAACACAAGCCACCACAATCATCATCGACATCATCACTTAAAACTGGCGCTTTGGCAACACGAATAGTAAGCGTTGTTCCCGCAACTATGGTATAACCTTGCGGCCGACTTTGATAGAAGATAGCCCCATCGGCATATTCATCCGTTTCCACTACTTCAGGTTTTAAAGTAATATTATATTCATCACAGAAAGCTTGAACATCTTCTAAGCTATAAGAACCATCGGTAAAATCAGGATATTCACTGACAATATCGGGAATATAAAGAGTTATGGTATCACCCACAGATAACTTTTCCCCACTGGCTACAGATTGCTCAATAATTTCGCCATCTTTCGCGCTTTCGACTTCTTCCACATCTTTTTTCTCAATTAAAACTTGTAAACCTAAAGCTTCTAGAGCGCCTTTAATTTCTAGATAATTCTTTCCTACATAATTTTCAATCGTTATTTTCGTATCCCCTAGTGAGACATAAAGCGTCACCACCGTATTTTTTGTTCTTTTACTATCGGCCGCGGGATTGGTTTTAATAACTCTTCCTTCCGCGATCGTACTTGAAGGTTGTTCTTGTTGTTCATCACTTACTTGAAAACCTTTTTCTTGTAATAAATTAATAGCTTCATTAATTGTTAAATTACTTACATCGGGAACGATTATTTCTTTTTCCGTTGTAATAATTGGTATTAAAACCACAATCGAAGTAATTACCACAATTAATCCCGTAAAAATGGAAGCTAATATTAATAATAATTTATTTTGTTTCTTTAAATCATCTTTCGTAATTTGCTTAGCTATAGGATCTTCACCACTTTCTTTATCTTTTTTAAGGGCACTATCTTGGAGCATTTTCGTCACTTTAGTTTCATCAAAATTATTCTCGGAATATTTTAAAGTTAACATTGGTTCATGCAGACGATTTTCTTCTAAACAGGTTTTTAAATCTTCATGCATTTCTCTAGCATCAGCATATCTATTTTTGGGATTTTTCGCGGTAGCTTTCGTAATAATGTTAACAATACTATTGGGAATATTCGGAAGTTCTTCTTTAATATTAGGAATAGGTTCTTTTAAATGTTTTAAAGCTATTTCGACTGCATTTTCTCCGCGATAAGGTAAATTACCAGTTAATAACTCATACATTAAAATGCCCATTGAATAAATATCACTTTGTAAACTAGAACCTTTACCACTAGCTTGCTCAGGAGGAATATAATGAACACTTCCCATTACCGAATTAGTTTGGGTTAACTGGGTGGCATTCATAGCCATCGCAATACCAAAATCCGTGATTTTAACTAACCCATTTTCTAAAATCATAATATTTTGGGGTTTAATATCGCGATGGATTATATAAGAATCATGGGCAACACTCATTCCATCAGTTATTTGGAGCATTATATCTATTACTTCGGTCGTTGTCAGTTTCCCCCGTTTTTTTAGTAAATCTTTTAAATGTTTACCTTCTATATATTCCATGACAATATAATAATCGCCATTATCTTCCCCGACATCATACACTTCAACAATATTCGGATGATTAAGACTACTAGCCGCTAAGGCTTCTCTTTGGAACCGCCGCACAAATTTTTCATCAGTTGCTAAATCTCCTCGTAAAATCTTAACTGCCACATTGCGATCTAAAATCGTATCATATGCTAAATAAACGTTAGCCATCCCGCCTTCGCCAATACTTTTAATTATTTGGTATCGATTACTAATCTTTTGCCCTTTCATTATCATTCTTTTTCACCACTTTCTTTAAGCATTAAATAAGCAATTGAGATATTATCCTGACCACCACGAGCATTACATTTTCTTACTAATTTAATAACTTTTTCTTCCACTTCTAACGTATTATCATTTAACACATTTTCAATTTGTTCATCTGTTAACATATTAGTTAAACCATCACTACATAATAAAATAGCATCAATTGTTAAATCTACATCAAAGATATCTAAATCAATCTTTTCCATCGCTCCTAAAGCTTTCATTAAGACATTTTTCTTTGGATGATTTCGGGCTTCTTCTTCAGTTAAATCTCCCGCTTTAACAAGTAAATTTACTAAAGTATGATCATGGGTCACTTTATGTAAATGACCATTTTTTAAAACATATCCTCGGGAATCTCCAATATTACCAAATATTAGATATTCTTTAGTTAAAAGCGCAATTACTAAAGTAGTTCCTAACCCAGTTGAATTAGGATTATTATTAGCATACTCAATTATTTCATTATTTATTTCATTAACATTATCATTAAGCCAATTAACTGCATCTAATTTTGAACCAATGGAAGCTACTTTACTAAATCTTTTACCTAAATGCGCAACAGCTAAACTAGAAGCCACTTCTCCAGCCCGATGACCACCCATGCCATCAGCGACAATTAACAAATATTCATTACTAGCATTTTTTAAAATTGTCACACTATCTTCATTATGACTTCTTACTCTTCCGGTATCCGTTAAATAAAATGATTTCACTATTCCACCTCTTTACTTCTTAATTGCCCACAAGCAGCAGAAATTTTACTGCCAAACTCTTTTCTAATTGTCACATTAATTTTATTATTTTTTAAAGTTTCACAAAACTCACTAATTGTTTTAGGATCACTTTTTTTATATTCTAAATGATTTGTTTCATTATATGGGATTAGGTTAACATAAATGTTTAACCCTTTTAAAAGATTAGCTAATTCTAAAGCACACTCTTTACTATCATTTACCCCTTTTAGCATAACATATTCTATCGTTACCCGTCTATTAGTTCTTGCAATATAATCCTTAATTGCTGTCAATAATTGACTAATATTATACACATTATTTACTTTCATTATCTTAGAACGTAAATTATCATTCGGAGCATGCAAAGAAATAGCTAGGTTTATTTGTAAATCTTTATTCATTAAATCATATATTTTAGGAACTAACCCACTAGTTGATAAAGTAATATGACGAATACCTATTGCTAAACCTTTAGCATCATTAATTATATTTATAAAGTTCATTACATTATCAAAATTATCTAAAGGTTCACCGATACCCATAATTACGACACTAGATATTCTTAATTTTAAATCAGCTTCAATTTCTAATATTTGGCTGACCATTTCAAAAGTCTCTAAATTCCGGACTTTTTTAAGGCGCCCACTTTCACAAAAAGAACAACCCATATTGCACCCAACTTGACTAGAAACACACAAACTATTACCATAATCATGAAACATCACAACAGCCTCAATATAGTTTTTATCTTCTAATTCAAATAAGTATTTACGAGTTAAAGTATCGGCTTCTTTTTTTATTATTTTAGGTCTAGCAAATGATAAATCTTCACTTATTTTATCTCTTAAATCTTTTTTTAAATTACTCCATTCTAAAACATTATTGGATTTTTTTTGATATAACCATTCTAATACTTGAATAGCTTTAAATTTTTTTTCACCTAAATTTTGAAAATAGTTTTCTAAATCAGTTCGAGTCATCCCATAGATATTTTGCATAATCTTCACCACTTTAAGTATATCATAAACTTAAGAAAAAAACTTATCGTTTTACAGATAAGTTTAAAAGACGAGAACAAGACGGAAACCAAAATATACAGCCGCAGCGCCACTATCCCTACTGAAGTAGAACAGACCCGCATCCGTACCATTCCAGCTAATACCACCACGATTCACCCAAAGAGCATCCGAATACATGGGCCATGCACCGTCACTATACCAACTTCCTATTAGTCGAGAATACGGTTTAGCTTCTGCAGTTGTCCCAATATATTCTATGCTTCTAAATGGTCCCATTTCGTTTGTTGCATCCCCCAAGATAAATTTTGTATAGTCATTTCCATTTGTATTATATGGATATATATCATAATATCTCGAATCTTCTGGTAAAGCTATCCCATCTTTAACTTCACTATTATCAGTATTTTTACCATTAAATCCAGAGTTATTACTAGAATTTAAACCAGAAGCTAATTTATTTGAGTCAAGAGAATCTTCCATACCTGCCATCACATATTCCCAAGTTCCACCACTCATATCAAAGATTCCACTATAATTATTGGTGGTAGAAGCAACTACACTTGCAGAATTAAAGTAATTTACATTTACTTCACCATCTGATCCCTTAGTTGCTCCACCATATTCATTACAAGCTTTTGGATAAGTCGTGCATGGTTCATTTGTTCCGGTATTTCCCGTTGTAGGAGCATTCTTTGCTGCATATCCCGTTAAATAACTTTCATTATTATTTATCCTTACTTCTTGTCTACTTCCATAGATACTTTGGCTTAAATAGGCAACTGCTCCCCATTCCGTATTCTTCATCATATGGCTATTTAATTCTTCTTCATAATTTCTGCCAACGATATAAGCCCGAGAAACTTGTATTCCTCGCCAACTATATACATTGGGTTTAATGATGACATTTTTAGCTTCTTCTATAGCATCATTTTCATCAGTTGGATTTTTTTGAGCTTCTTCTTTGCTATTTGCTCCTTTATATCCTGTTTCAAACTTTCCTACCCAAATGCCATTTGTATTGAAAGCGGTAAATGCCGGATGCGTTAGCCATTTGCCTTTAGTATTTCCCTCGGATTTTTCAGTATCCTTATTTTCAAATACGACTTGAATTGTTTGTACTCTATCTTCTATCTCTTCTGATAATTTATCATATTTCTCATCACTAAATATTTTATATCTGTATCTTGGGATCCACACAAAATAACTTTCGATATCATTTTCATTTATTGTTGCTCCTACTTTCGGAGTTTCAACATTATCATTTAAAATAACTGCATTCGCCCATTCTTGATTAGAGTAATTGTACCATTTTTGATTTAGATCTGCTCTTGTTACTTCTCCTTTATCATCAACTACTACTGGGATAAGTTTTTCATCAAGGACTGGGTCGGCTCCATTTAAGATATCTTCTTTATATTTGCCTTCAGTTTTTTCTACGGCTGCTTCAACAGTTATTTTACTTTCAAAGATTTTATTCATTGTTGCCTCGGCAACTTCGATCGTAACACTTTCATCCATCCATAGTCTTACTTCAAAATTTATGACTTGGTCTTTTCTTAAATGACCTTCAGCTATCTTATAACTTTCAGCGTGGTCTTCTAAAATACCATCACTTGTTGTATATTCACTTAATAGTTTTGAATCTTCACTATTTACTTTTAAGGCTATATATTTACTTGCTAATTCATTATCTAATACTTCTAAATTGACTTGATATTTTGTCTCGGCATCACATATATTTTTTATTGTTAATGTATAAGGAGTCAACTTTTCTCCTTCACTATTTAATATGGGTATTGCTTCTTCTAAATCAATATTATTTCCTTCACTAAATTCTAATTTAAAACAATCACTTGCTAATTTATTAGCATCTACTTGAGTAAATGTTGTCTGCCAATAGGCATATGTTACCCCTATTAATAAAGTTATTAAAAGAATTATTAAAGATGTAAGGATTACTTTCTTACTCTTAAATAACCCCCCCCCCATTTGCAATTTTTTCCATTTTTATCTTCTCCATTCTTATCTATAGTATAAGATAAATTAAATTTAATTTCAATTACTAAAAAAGAACTTCACTTGAAATCCTTTTTAATAATTATAAATTATTCAATAACATCAAATAAATACATTGAATTTTTTTTATCATTAACAACACTTTTATTTAATTTTTTACCATTATAAGCATATAACTTATTTTCGTAAATACCAATATGTTCAAAATTATAAGCATTAATATAATTTTCCTTATTATTTCTATCTCTTGTTGCATCTCTTACTACTTTAAACTTTTTATTTTCATAATGTAAATCAGTTATTATTAAATCTTTATTTTCCGTTAAAGTAATAATTCTTAAAATACTTGATATACCATTATCACTATCTTCTTTAAATTCATCATAAACCTCTTTATTAAAATATTTACCATTTTCAATTCCAAAATAACCATCATTTTTGGCTTCATCAATAGTATATTCTTGAGGAATGAGTTCGATCTTTTTTAAAGAAGTATCGATATCACAAGTATTACCAATAGCATAGTAAATTGATATTTCATTTAACCATTTTTTCTTAATTTCATAACGACTTACGGTAAAATCTTTTTCTTCATTATAATAATAAGTTTTACCATCACAATTTATTTTTTGATATTTACTTAAAAATTTATTAATATCTTTTTGTAATCCCCATTTACTTCTTAAAGTTTGAAATTTAACTTCACTAGCACTTACTTCTTCTTTAAATTTAACTAAATTAGGAATTTCTAATACTTTTAAACTATCTTTTGTCACATATATTGTTCTTCCTAAAGGGATTTCTAATATTATTAAAACTACCAAAGCAATCATGGCGATAATAATTAAATATCTGGCTTTAATATTCATTTAATCCACCCCAAATTTCTAAAAGTATTATAATCATTCTTTTTTTAAAAAGATAGTCTTAATTTAAAATTCGGTTAAATCTTTCGGTAATCCGATCTTTTCCTAAAATTAACATAATATTATAAAGATTTGGTGTATTATCTAAAGTAGTTAGGGAAATTCGCATTATATTGGTTATATCGATTATACTTCCTTTGTATTTCGTAGGATCTTCTTTATACATTTTGACTTCACTAGCATAACCTAAATTAGTCGTCATTTCTTTTATTTTATTAAACCATTCTTCTTGGGTATCGGATTCATTAAAGTAATCATTATCTAAATAAGTTTTTAAAACTTTTTTAACTTCTTCTAAATTATATTCTTTAAAGTCATAATTTATATCATAAAAATATTCATCATACATATACCAAGTTTTATCTTTAATTTCACTATAATAACTATAATCTTTACGTGGTTTCTTTTGTTCTCTTTCGATATTATAAATAGCCATCGAATAATCAGGATATTTCTTTAATATTTCATTAAATTCTAAATCATATTTACTACTCCAATTAAGTACTTCTTTATATATTTGTTCTTTAGTTAAATGACTTAAATAATTTTTAGATATATTATCTAGTTTATCTAAATCAAATAATGCGCCACTGGCACTCATTTTTTTAGGTGAAAATTCAAAGTCTGTGAAAGGTGCATCGGGATGTCCTTCTCGCCAAGTTTCATAATTAGAGTTAGCAATGGTCATAATAGCTTCGATTACCGCATAAGTTGGATATCCTTTTTCTTCATAAAAACTCATCTTCGCTTCTGGATCATATCTTTTTGATATTTTTCTAATCTTTTCACCATCTTTTTTCAAGATTAACGGAATATGAATATACTTGGGCATTTTAAAATCAAAAGCTTTAAATAATTCGTAATGAACGGGAATAGAACTAATCCATTCTTGTCCTCGAACAACGTGTGTTGTCCGCATTAAATGGTCATCAACTAAATGGGCAAAATGATATGTTGGTAAGCCATTTGAAGATTTCATAATGGGAATATCAATGTCATTTTCGGGAAATTCTAACTCCCCAAAAGCTAAATCATTAAACTTAAATTTATGATTAAAATCTCCCGTACTTTTAAGTCTAATCGTAAACTTTTCACCAGATTCAATTCTTTTGATGGCTTCTTCGACTGGTAAATCCCGATATTTAGCATATCTGCCATAGATGCCTATTCTTCTTTTATCTTTACTTTGGGCTTCTCTTATCGCATCCATTTCTTCTTGGGTTAAAAAACAAGGATAAGCTTTACCTTCAATTATTAAATGTTTAATAAAAGCATGATATATTTCTTTTCTTTCACTTTGAATATAAGGTCCATATTCTCCTTTAGTTTCTTTTAAATCTTTATATTCGTATTCATCAGGATTTAAGCCATAAGTAGCCAGAACAGTTCTTATGTACTCAACTGCTCCTTCAACTTCTCTTGTTTGATCAGTATCTTCATTTCGTAAATAAAATACTCCCTTACTTTGATGAGCTAAAACATAATCAATTAAAGCAGGCATAAAGTGTCCAATATGCATAAATCCTGTAGGACTAGGAGCAAAACGTGTTACCTTCGCATTCTCTGGTAAATTCCGGGGAGGATATTCTTTTTCATAATCTTCGATTGTTTTGGTAATACTCGGAAATATTAAATTAGCTAAATCTTCTCTATTCATTTTAATCTACAACCTTTACAAAATAAATTCTTTTAACAACTATATCTTTAAGTGGTTTATCATTCTCATCTGTTATTACATTAGCAATTGAATCGACAACATCCATTCCGGCGATTACTTTACCAAAAGCCGCATAATTACCATCTAAATAAGTACTATCTTCTTGAACAATAAAGAATTGACTACTCCCCGAGTTATAATCATTGGCCCTAGCCATCGAAACTATTCCTCGCTCGTGAGATAAGTTATTTTCTACTCCATTACTCTTAAATTCCCCTTTAATGGTTTTAGCTTCTTTTCCAAGCGGGGTTCCATCTCCTGTTTGAATCATAAATCCTTTAATAACACGATGAAAGATTACCCCATTATAAAATTCTTCTTTAACTAACTTTTGAAAATTTTTTACACTTAAAGGAGCAATATCGGGATATAATTCGATTAAGATTTTTCTTTCATCTTCTAATTCTAAAACGACATTATTACTTTTTAAATTAGTTTCTTGATAACTAATATTTTCTAAAGTTTCCACATCTTTTAAAACTTCTTTTTCTTTACTACACCCCATAAATAAAATAATCATTAAAATTAAACTAACTATTTTAAATTTTTTCATAACCTAGTCCTTCCTTTTTTAAAGTTAATAAATAATCTTTCATTTCTTTACTAACTCGATAACTATCCCTTATTTTACTGATAGTTTTGTTAAAAGTAAATGAATTTAAAGTATTTTTCTTTAAAAATAATAAAGTTTCTTCCGGATATTTAATAAAACACTCACATAATAACCATGAAATAGCCATATTAACATAATAAGCATTCGTATTTAATTTACTTACTTCTTTAAATATTTTAGATAAATATTCTTTTTTAACATAAAAATTTAAAAGAATTACTAAACCAAAACGAATAGTATATATTTCATTACTTTTTAAATAATTTAAAAATTTAAAAAACCAATAATCTTGTTCTTGTAAAACTATCTTTAAACTGTGGGCAACAGTATCACAAATAGACCAATTATCAATTAAAGATACATAATTATCTAAATATTGAAGTAATAATTCTTTATCTTTTAAAGTAGTTAAAACTAACCCTTTTATCATTACTTCTTCAAAATAAATATTATTACCTAAATTTAAAAAACTAATAACATCCGTTTTACTTATTTCTCTCGCCATTTTGTGTAAAAAAGGAATTCTTATCCCAATTAATTCATATTTTGAAGAAACAAGTTTTAAAGAAAAATCGTGATATTTTTCATCTTTTAAACTTGTTAAATATTTTAGATATTCTTGATAAGTTCTTTTATTCCATTTTTTCATAAACTGCACCTTTGTATAAGTATTATACAAAATAATTTAATTTTAATAAATAAAAAGAAGCTATCACTAGCATCTTAATTTTCTACATTTATTGCTAAAATTAGAAGTTTAATTCTATCTTTAGTAATTCTTATCTTCCTATTAATATTATTACTATTTATAGTTTTAAAAAGAAAATCATCTAACTTTAACAATAATTTAGGATCTTGCAAACAATACGGCAACACTCATATTGAATGTGCCTTTTTTATTTTATGCAAGGCATCCTTGACATATTCATAATAACATAAAAAACTACTTATTGGCAATTCGTCTAATTAATCTTTTTTTATCCCTAATTTTTTTAAAATGGTAAAAGCATTGGAGCCTTTAACAATCACGGTTGATATAATCATCGTTACAATAGCAGTTGAACTAAATGTTTCTAAAACATCTTGATTAACTAAATTATTAAAACCAAATTTTCTTAAAACAATTGGTAATAAAATAACTCCCAACGATAAAATTCCTAAGCCCAAATAAATAGAAAAATCTTTCTTTAGTCTTCTAATAATATCTTGTCTTTTAATCACCATATTTTCCATATAAACTTTATAAGTAATTTCTAAGATTAAAACTGCTAAATTTATTAAAATTAAAATAAGAACTAGCATGCCAATTCCTAGTAAAGAATTAAAAAAAGTTATCAAGTTTTATCACCCTAATATAAAGTATGAAAAAATTAATTTAACAGTTATTGTTTTAGTGGAAAAATTTTAATTTTTTTGCTAAACTTTCTTTAAGAGTATAGGAGTTTTAGGGAATATGGAAAATGAGCATCAAAAAACAATTAAAGTCATCGTTATTTGTTTAAGTTTAGCTTTAATCTTAGTTACGATAAGTGCAGTTTATTATATATTAATTTATAAAAAAGCCAAAAGTTTAAAAGATTTAGAAAATATTATTCCCGATATATTTATTCCAGAAGTAAAAGAAGAAAATATTAGTTTTAAAAAAGATACTTATTATGTTGGCGAAAATGAAACAATTTTAATTGGGATTAATAATCCCGATAATATAGAATATGAATTACAAATTAATGATGAAAATTTAGGTGTTTTAAATAATTTAGAATTAACCGGTCTTACCGCGGGGAAAACAACCTTAACTCTTACTACTTTACAAAAAAAAGTTATCGAAGCAACTTTATATATTGTTCGGGGAATGGGTCCAAGGCCTAATGAATTTGACAAGAAAAAAGCTTATGTAAGTTGTGATTCTTTTACGGAAGAAGAAAACAGAATTATTGATGAAGCTTTGCAAGATCGCCTTAATGATGTTGTTTATCCTAGTCGAGCTAGTGTTGTTGAAGCGGCAAGATTTCTTACTTTAAGTTTTACTTATCGGATTCCTTATTTTTATGAAAATGGTCGACTTAATAATTATGTCCCCGCTAAACACGTTGATGGTGAAGGAAGATATTATCATAAAGGTTTATATTTAAGTAGCAGTAAATATGCGGATTTAGAAGCCAGTTTTGTGGGACCAGCGGCTTGGGGTTGTAAACTTAAAAACTTTCAAACTAAAGAAAAATATGGTTATTATCGGGGTCAAATGAAACCTAATGGTTTTGATTGCAGTGGTTTTATTTCTTGGATTTTATATAATGGTGGTTATGATGTTGGCGATGTGGGAGCTGGTGATTTACCAGAACGAAAAGACGATTTATATGATTTAGGGGAGAAAAAAAATATTAGTGTTGACATTCTAAAAAGCGGCCAAGTTAAAGTTGGTGATTTAATAGCTTACTTTGGACATATGGCTCTAATCGCCGGGATTGATGAAAATTATAATTACTATATTGCCGAATCTCTTCCTTATTTAAAAGGAGCCGTGATTAAAAAATATACTCCCGAAGAAGCCGTTAAAAATTTTGTTAATGTTATGCTTATGGATAGTGTTTATCAAAATGATGGCAAGTTAACCAATATGTGGTATTAAAGTGAACTTTTTAATTCATCTGGTTCAATATCCATATTAGCAACTTTCATTTTATTTCTTAATTCAGCAATCCATAAAGTAAGGGTTTGATTAGAACACTCCATTAACCATAAAGCCATTCCCTTATAATCTTGATTATTAATAAAACTAATATATTTTTCGCGAGAAACTTCCGTAATTAAAACTGGAGCTAAACCTTGTTTAATTAAATTACAATTTAGTATAATTCTTCCACATCTACCATTACCATCACTAAAAGGATGTAATCTTTCTAATAAAATGTGAAATCTTGCTTCCTTTTCAAATATTTCTAAACTTAATTTTCTTCTTTCTTCATGGGTTAAAGAATTATCTTGATAATTACCTATATTTTGGCCAAAATTATTATCATATTCATAAACTAACTTAGCTACTTCAGTAGGAATAGCTTCTTTAGTCATCGTGGCAAAAGAAGAACCTTCAATTATATTATTAACTTTTTTATAGCCGATTTCTTTATTTTCACTACCCTCATTAACCATTGTATTAATAGTAATTATTTCTTTGGGACCAATATGTTCTAAACTTAAAGCATAATCAAAAGCTTTTAAGTGATCTTCTTTAATTTTTCGGGCTTGTTCTAAAGCCAATTTATAATTTGGTAAAAGTTGAAATAACTCAATTACTTTTCGATAAGTAGCTTTCATATCATATTCTTTATTTTCAAATACGATATAATTATAAATATAATTATCAAAATAACTAAACATTTCTTCATAAATTTTATTTATTTTATCTTGATCTTTCTCTGTTATCCCTCTTGGAATAATTCCACGATACATCGCTGAATAAATAACAAAATAACGAAGTTGATTAGTTATTTTTTCTTGTTCTTTTTTATCTAAACTTTGATAAGTTTCAAAACTATTTTTTATAATTCCTAATTTAATTTGTTCTTCTAATTCGTAAACTTCTTTAAAAATCATTTCAATCGATAAACTAGAATGAGCTAGTCCTTCCTTAAAAATTTCAATATTTTGTTTAAATACTTCTTCGGGAAAATAAAAACCATCAATAAATACTTTTGGCATAAACCAAACCCTCTTTCTAAAAATATTTTTTATTATACAATAAATTACTAAATATTACCAGTTGTCAAATTATTCTTATATCGTTATAATGAATTTATAAACATTTGTTCGGAGGAAAATTATGGAAAAAGAAAGTCATTTTTTATGTATTGATTTAAAAAGTTTTTTTGCATCTTGCGAATGTGTTATGCGGGGTCTTGATCCTTTTACCACTCCATTAGTGGTAGCTAATAAAAATCAAGGAAATGGCGCTATTACTTTAGCTGTCAGTCCTTATTTAAAACAAAAAGGGATTAAAGGAAGAACTAGACTTTATGAAATACCCAAAAATATTAAATATCAAATTGTTAATCCTCGGATGAAATTATATTTAGAAATGTCAAAAAAAGTTGTTTCTATTTATTTAGATTATGTTTCGGAAAATGATTTACATATTTATTCCATTGATGAATGTTTTTTAGATGTTTCTTCTTATTTAAAAATGTATCAAAAAAGTGATTATGAATTAGCCTTGGATATTTTAAAGACCATTAAAAAGAAAACAGGTCTTACCGCGACTTGTGGCATTGGTCCCAATATGCTACTGGCTAAAGTCGCCATGGATATTGAAGCTAAACACCAAAAAAATTGTCTTGCTAAATGGACATATGAGGATATAAAAACAAAATTGTGGGCAATTAGTCCTTTAAGTGAAATGTGGGGGATTGGTCCGCGAATGGAAAAAAGATTAAATGCCTTAGGAATTTTTTCCATTCAAGATTTAGCTTTAACAGATAAATATAAATTAAAATATAAATTTGGGGTAATGGGTTTAGAACTTTGGAATCATGCAAATGGCATTGATACTTCTAAAATTAGTGATTTAAAAAATATTACTAAAGAAAAATCTTTTAGTCATAGTCAAGTTTTGTTTAAAGATTACTATGGCGAAAATGCGAAATTAATCATTGAAGAAATGACGGAAGTTTTAACGGCTAGATTAAGATTAAATAATTATGATGCTTCCGTAATTGGACTGGGTATTAGTTATTCTAAAAATATAAATGATGGTTTTTATCACCACTTAAAACTAGAAGTACCTACCCATAATCAAAAAACTATTTTTGATACCCTGATGATTATCTTTGATCGTTTTTATGAGGATTTACCTATTCGTAAAATTTCTTTATCAGTTGGTAATTTAACTAAAATAAAAGGAAATCAATTAAATCTTTTTGAAGATTATGAAGAAATTAAAAAAGAAGAACAATATATTAAAACGATTGATGAAGTAAAAATGAAATTTGGCAAAAATAGTTTATTAAAAGCCTCTAGTTTACTTCCGGATTCAACTATTAAAGAAAGGAATCATAAAATAGGTGGTCATGATGAATAACGATCGTGGTATCATTAAATGGCTACCATTTCAAAGTTTAGTACCTAATAAAGAAATAATAAAAAAGATAAAAGAAGAAAAAAACATTATAGAAAAACCTTTACTTTCTAAAGAACAACAAATGGATATTGAAAATAAATTAATTGAAGCTTTTTATGAACAAATTAATATTACTTTAGATTATTATTTAAATGGTCATATTAAAACTATTAAAAGTAAAATTATTAATATTGATTACGTTTATAAAAAAATTACTTTTGAACATAATCTTATTCTTTTATTTTCCCAAATAATTAAAATTAGTTTGTAATATCTTAAAAGTTTGTTTATAATAACATTCCAAGTGATGCTTATGTATAAATATTATTATGCGAAAAATGAAAAATTTTATAGTTTAACTGATAAAACAAGGCTTTATGAAATAACCTGTAAAAATAATTTAGAATTAATTTTACAATTAGAAAATGTTATTGAAAGTTTGACTAGTGATTTAAATACCGAAGATTATAAATATTTAGAATTTAATAATTTATCAAATAAAGAAAAATATTCTCTTATAGAAATGTTAAAAATGATTCCAATATTGTTTTCTAACTATTTACCTAATAGTTATCCCGAATTAATTACTTTAGAAAGTAGTATTCTTCTTGCAGCTATCAACGACTTTATAAAAATGAAAAATGAAAGAAATCTTAACATTGATAATTATTTAAATGATGCTTTAACTAGATATCTTAAAGAATTAAAGGAAGAACTCATAAATATTAAAAATATTTCTAAGTATACCCAACAAGAAGTTGATTTAAGTAATCTTGAACCTCAAACTGTTAAATTTTATTTACCGGATATTGAAAAATTAACAGATGAACATTATAAACATATTGATTTAATAACAGCCTCTAATGAAGCACCTCAAAAAATATTAGATGAAAATTTAAAAAATCAAATATATACTTATGCAGAGCAAATAATAGTAAATAAAATTAAAAAAGAAAATGATTTAGAAAAAATTACTGCCAAAATTAATTATCAATATTTAAAAACTGAACAAATAAAGAATACTTATTTTAAATATATAAGTTATCTTTTAGCTACTCCCCTTACTTTTTTTATATTTAATAATAGCCAAAATAATAAAACTAAAATTTGTTTAGCTTTATATCTTTTAGGAATCTTAGGTTATCAAAAAATAGATTATGATTTACAAAATAAATTAAAAATTACATCAAACCCTATTCTTACTTTAAATAAAAAGAATTAAAGTAAGAAAATAGGAATATAATAAGTATTGACAATAATTATTTAAAAATGGGAATATTGTCATATGAAAACTCTATTCAATCCGAAGTTTTACGTTTAGTACGTGAAAGGTTTATGTAGGAAGAATGGAGTTTTTTATTTTGAATTTTTAGTTAATGATGAGTCAAATACACTATTTTTTGATTTAAAACACCAATGGTAATAGGGATCTTTCCAATTATTAGTAAAATCACCACGACTATTAGTTGATACACCAATATTAAAATTAGGATAAATGGTTTTGATATTTCTTAAAATATTTTTATATAATTTTTCTTTTGCAATAGTCCTTTTGCCACGTAATCGACTACCTGGCACTTTTTCTTTATCCATACTATTTAATTTAAAATTCATTGTGACTTGTCAAGAAACCATCTTTATGTTATTATGTATTTGTCAAGGAAACTTGCATAAAATAAAAAAGGGAATACTTAACAACACAGTGTTGAGTACTCACCAAATAATTGGGTAGCACTTAATCTACTGAAAGTAAATTGAGTGCTTTTTTCTTATTATAGATTACTAAATTATCAAAGTAAAAAGTAAGGCTATTAGTAAGAAGATAATTAGAATAAGAGATAAGATTAAAAAATCTTTCTTATGCATATCATCAGCCTCCTTCCATATAGAAGTTGGCAAGCACTCAACTATTAAATATTCCTAAAATAATTTTATCAAACATTTGTTCATAAAACAATAATATTTTGTACTAGATCAACTCTAAATGAAATTATTTAAGACTTGTCAGAAAGCCATCTTTATGTTATTATGTATTTGTCAAGGAAACTTGCATAAAATAAAAAAAGGAATACTTAACATCGCAAAGTTGAGTACTCACCAATGTGGTTTGCACTTAATCTACTGAAAGTAAATTGAGTGCTTTTTTCTTATTATAGGTTACTAAATTATTAAAGTAAAAAGTAAGGCTATTAGTAAAAAGATAATTAGAATAAGAGATAAGATTAAAAAATCTTTCTTATGCATATCATCAGCCTCCTTC
>CANPZX010000011.1 GCA_947589195.1 uncultured Bacilli bacterium
AAGGGTTGGGCTGTTCGCCCATTAAAGTGGCACGCGAGCTGGGTTCAGAACGTCGTGAGACAGTTCGGTCTCTATCCGTCGTTGGCGTAGGAAAATTGAGGA
This sequence comes from uncultured Bacilli bacterium, assembly GCA_947589195.1. GTDB lineage: Bacteria > Bacillota_I > Bacilli_A > RF39 > UBA660 > MGBC108787. Next base: position 103 of record CANPZX010000011.1, read on the forward strand.
GTGCTGTTCCTAGTACGAGAGGACCGGAATGGACATACCAATGGTGTATCTGTTGTAACGCCAGTTGCAGTGCAGAGTAGCTATGTATGGAAGGGATAACCGCTGAAAGCATCTAAGCGGGAAGCCCTCTCCAAGATGAGTTTTCCCATTTTTCGTGAAGTAAGATCCGTTGTAGACTACAACGTTGATAGGCTAGAGGTGGAAGCGTAGTGATACGTTGAGCTGACTAGTACTAATAGATCGAGGATTTAACTTATTTATTTAATTGATATACATTATCTATGTTTTTAAAGGACAAAATCCTTTATTGGTGACAATAGCTCAGTGGGTACACCTCTTCCCATCCCGAACAGAGAAGTTAAGCACTGAAACGCCTACGATAGTTTTATGCGAAAATAGGAAGTTGCCAATATTTTTTTTGCTTTAAAATACCTTTTTAGATTAAATAATACTTAATCAAAAAAAGGTATTTTTTAATTTCTACTAGCATTTAATTAAAATGAGATTATAATAATTCGTAAAGGTGATTATATGGCTAATATTCAAGATTATTTAAAATGGCGCGGAGACTTATCATTCTCTAAATTTTCTTTTAATGAAGTTGATAACTTGATTCTTTCGGAATTATCTTATCTAAATATAGATAAACTAATGCTATCTAAAACAAAAACAACTATTGCGGAAGCAATAAATTATTACTTAGAAAAAAAATCGGTTGATCAATTAGCTAAAATGTTTCCTTTATCAGAAAATCCCTATTATTTCTTTCAAGAACTAGCAAGTTCTAATCGCTTTAAAAATTTAAAAATATTTAATTATGAAAGTCATACCTCTAAAGAAGAAGAAAAACAATTCGCGGCGATGATGATTGAAATAAATCCCTTTACAACGTATGTTGCTTTTCGGGGAACCGATGATACCTTAATAGGTTGGAAAGAAGACTTTAATATGAGTTTTATTTCTCCAATCCCTTCCCAAGAAAAAGCTGCGGAATATCTAAATAAAAAACTTCCTTTTCGTTATCAAATAATTTATTTAGGAGGTCATTCCAAAGGTGGCAATTTAGCAGTTTATGCTGCGGTTAAAGCTCGTCGAAGTTTAAAACGAAAAATAAGAAAAGTCTATAGTAATGATGGTCCAGGTTTTAGTGAAGAATTTATTACTTCTGCTGAATATTTAAATATGCTTCCTAAAATAGAAACTATCATTCCTGAATCCTCAATTATTGGGATGCTTTTAGCGCATAAAGGAAAATACAAAGTCATCAAAAGTAAGGCTTTTGGTTTATGGCAACATGATGCTTTATCTTGGCTAGTATATAAAGACCATTTTATACCAACGGAAAATGTCGACGAAACTAGTTTAAAAATAAATACCTTATTAAATAATTGGTTAAAAAATCTTACTAAACAAGATCGGGCCTTATTTATTAATACTATCTATGAAATACTATTAAAAAGTGGCATAAATACTATGTCAGATTTAACTAAATTAAAAATATATAAAATACCAAGCCTAATTAAAAATTTTTCTCAATTAGACTCTACGACCCGAAAAATGATTATTAATTTTCTAAAATTACTAATTAACGAATCTAAAACCATGTTTGAATCACCTAATATTTTAAAAACAATTGGTTTTCATAAATAAAATGTCAAACTTCTGTGTATGGGTTGTATTACCTAAAACTTGTTTGCTATAATAAAAATGGTGATAGAATAATGGACTATAAATTTACTTCAAAATCAATAGAAGATACTTTAGAAATTGCCCAAAATATTGAAAGTGAAAAATTTCCTAATATGGTTATATGTTTGGATGGCGAACTTGGAAGTGGTAAAACTGTGTTTGTAAAAGGTTTTGCTAGTGCTTTAGGGCTGGAAGAAAATATTACTTCGCCAACTTTTAATATTGTTAAAGAATATTTAAATGGTGAATTACCCTTATATCATATGGATGTGTATCGTTTAGAAGAAGCAGATGGAACAATTGATTTTCAAGAGTACTTTAATAAAGGTGGTGTCACCATCGTCGAATGGGCTGATTTAATAAGTGAAGAACTACCGGAAGAAAAATTAGTAATTCGTTTTAAAGTAATTGATGAAAATACTCGGGTTTTAGTATTTGAACCTACTGGTGAACAATACATAAGTTTATGTGATAGTGTTCTTTAAATTATCTCGCTTCAAACGGGATTTTTTCTTTTTAAGACTAGAAAAAAACGGAAAAAAAGCCTATAATAATTAGCAAGTTGGAAAGGAAGTATCACGATGACTCTACTAATAGATACCCATACTAATAAAATTATTACCGTTATTTATGAAAATAATCAAATTTTAATTACCAAAGAAGTAAATACCATCAATAATCATAGTAATAATACTATGCCAACCTTAGTAGATACATTAACAACAATAAACAAAGATATTCATGATTTAACTGAAATTATTGTTATTAATGGTCCTGGTTCTTTTACGGGTTGTCGAATCGGGGTTACGATTGCCAAGACTTTAGCTTATACTTTAAATATTCCGATTAAAGTAATGTCAAGTTTATTAACTAAAGCAGTGTCAATAGAACATCTAAATAATGTAAATATTGGCGAACTAGAGAAAAATGGTATTTTTTTAGCAACTTTTGATAAAGATAATAAATTAGTTAATGATTATAAATATTATTCCCAAAAAGAATTAAAAGATTTAAAAATAGATTATTTAATTGATATTAAAATAGATTATTTAAAAGTTTATGAATATGCTAAAAAATTAGAATCGCTTAATCCTCATGCCGTTAACCCTTTATATGTTAAAAAAATAGGGGTTCAAAAATGATTCGTTATTTTACTTTAGAAGATATAAATAGAATATATGAACTCGGGGATTATTTTGGTGAATCGTTTCGTAAAACCAATAATTTAGCTAAAATATATAATGATTTATATACTAAAATATTAGTTTATGAAAAAGATAATAAAGTTGTTGGTTTTCTTATGTATACCGAACTTACTGAGACGGTTGATATTATTGATATTATAGTTGATGAAAAATATCGGCATCAAAATATTGCTAGTTGTTTAATAGATTATTTAATTAGTGGTTTACCTCATACGGTGAAACTAATGACTTTAGAAGTGCGGGTAAGTAATACACCAGCGATTAATCTATATTCTAAATTTGGTTTTGAAATTGTAAATATCCGTAAAAATTATTATATAAATGAAGATGCTTATTTAATGGGAAGGAGATTTTAAAAATGAAGGACGTATATATATTGGCTATTGAAACTTCGTGCGATGAAACAAGTATGGCTATTATTAAAAATGGCCATGAAATAGAGGCATTTACGGTATTAACTCAAATGGATACGCATGCCGAATATGGCGGAGTAGTTCCGGAGATTGCTTCCCGAATGCATACGGAAAACATTACAATGGTTTTAGAAGAAACGATGCGTAAAACTAATCTTACTTTCACAGATATTGATGCCATCGCCGTCACTTATGCCCCTGGTTTGGTGGGTAGTTTACTTGTGGGTATAGAATTTGCTAAAACCTTAAGCTTAGTTTATCATAAGCCACTTATTGCCGTGAATCATACGATTGGTCATATTTATGCTAATAATATTGAAAATGACTTAAAATTTCCTTTACTAGCTTTAGTGGTAAGTGGGGGACATACTAATTTAATATTAATGAAAGATGACTATGATTTTACGATTCTTGGTTCTACTTTAGATGATGCTGTGGGGGAAGCATTTGACAAAGTAGCTCGCATCTTAGGTCTTAAATATCCGGGTGGACCTAATGTTGAAAAATTAGCCAAGTTAGGTCATAATACCTATAATTTACCAAGACCTTTACTAGATGATACCTATAATTTTAGTTTTAGTGGGTTAAAAAGTAGTGTCATCAATCTTGTCCACAATGAAGAACAAAGACATAAGAAAATAAATAAAGAGGATTTAGCTTGCAGTTTTCAAGAAACGGCCTTTGAAGAAATTACGAGAAAATTAGATTTAGCCCTTACTAATTTAAATATCAAAGAAGTAATCATGGCGGGTGGTGTTTCAGCTAGTAGAACTTTAAGAGAAAAAGTAAAAGACATAACGGATAAACATCAAGCTAATTTGAGTGTCCCCGATATGAAATATTGTACCGATAATGCGGCGATGATTGGTTGTGCGGCTTATCCTTTATATTTAAAAAAAGAGTTCGCAGACTTTACTTTAAATGCCCAAAGTGAAGCGAATATTTAAAAAAAAAATAAATCTGTTGATTTTAAGATTTATTTTTTTCTTGGGTAAATTTTTGCCATAACTCATCTATGGGTAAATCTTGGACTTCTTTTCTTTTCTTGACATAATCAGTAAAGGTGCCAATCTTCTTAGCAGGAACTCCAGCTACTACGGAATTAGGAGGCACATCTTTCGTAATAACACTACCCGCGGCAATAACGACATTTGGTCCAATTCGGACATTTCCTAGAATAGTGGTATTACAACCAATAAACACATTGTCCATAATCTCAATACAACCTTGATTATAACTAAAATTACCTTGACCTAAATTATTTAATCCTGTATGAAAAACATCATGGTTGACAAAGGTCACATTACTTGTGATGATTACATTATTATGAAATTTAATTAACTTGGGGTCAGCTGGTAGAATCCGGGGTTGAAAGAAAAAATTATCCCCAATTTCATAAAAGATATGATGTTTTTTGATATAATCATTTCTTTTTTTACTACTTAACATTAAAGCTACTCTGATTCTTTGCCATTGCCACTTTTGGTATGCTTGCATAACTATTCTCCTTACTAAATGTAATTATAACATAATCTAAAATAAAAAGAAGAAACTAAGTAATAATTTCTTCTTGACTAGGTATATTTTCTTCACCATTATCATTATTGTCAGCAATATCATTGTTTTCCGTTTCTTCATTGGTATTTTCATCTTTATTTGGATCATCTTCAACAGGATTATCGGTTGGTTCATTTACTTCCGGAAGTCCGGGAATCTCTGGTTGTTCTTCCTCCGGTGGTTCAGGAGTAGTACTTGGATTCTCTGGTGTATCATTATTTCCGGGATTTTGACAAGTTTGACCAATATAAACAGTTAATTCATTAATACTCTTAGTTAAAGCTCCAGCGCCCACACTTTGACTACTAATAACTCCCGGAAGATTAGTAGAACATGTAAATTCTTTATTAATAGTTATATTATTTTCTAAGCCCCAAGTTTCAACTTCACTTATTGTTTTACCAGTAAAATCAGGAACTAAAGTAAGTTTTTCACCAGTTCTGATATTTTTTCCGACCACACTCGCGGTATATTCTTCATGATAGTCATAGTTAAAAGTTTTAACCATTTCTTCGGTTTCTAATTCTAAATTAATACGCATGGCCTTAGTAATAGCATCCATACTTCCTTGATAATAGCCAATCGCGGAAACATAAGCATTATAATAAGGAATTAAAACACGTAAATTATAATACTCTAAATAAGTTTTTTGAATTTTAATAAAATCATTACCTTTTAAACCACTTATAAGCATATTTTTTAAAGTTTGATATAAAGAGAGTAGTTGGTTAGTTTGTAAATTAGTCGCAATATTTTTCGATACACTATCAATAATATTTTCCATTTCACTAAAATTATTTAATTTTAATAATTTCTTGGCCATCGCTTCAATTATTTGTTGTTGATGACGATTTCTTGCAATATCACTTTCTAAGAAGCCATGACGATTTCGCGCATAGGCTAAAGCTTGTTCCCCATTTAAATGTTGCCAACCGGTATCCATACAAACTAAATTAGTTGTATCTCTTAAAGAATTACTTTCACAAAGTCGGCCTTCTCCATGAACTTGAATATAAAATTTATAATCAGGAGCTTCCACATCGACATCGATGCCTCCCAAAGCATTAACTAAATCAATAACCCCATTAAAGTTAATCTTAGCAAAGTAATCAATTGTAATTCCAGTTATATTTTGAATAGTATTAATTACACAACTAGTTCCATAAGCCGCCGCGGAATTGATTTTATTATATTTGTTATTATTACAAGCTATTGGGACATAACTATCTCTCGGAATACTAAACATCGTCGCGGTTAAAGTTTTAGGATTAAAGGTAATGAGCATTAAAGTATCACCATTAAACGCCGCATTGGCATTTAGCCCATCTAATTCGGAGTCAACTCCCATCAAAAGGACAGTGAAAGGTTCAGTTAACTTTTTATTAGTGTTTGTAATCGTTTTATTTTTCATTTTCTCAGAGTATTCTTTAATAACTTGCGTTTCAGTACCAATATTTTCGTAGCCTTCTTCACCACTAAAAACACTAATATAATTATTTGTTAAGAAAACTCCCGTCACACTACCGTTGTATAAAGCATCTAATAAGCCAAAATAATCATCAAAGTAAACAATTTCTTGTGGTAATTTTTCTTTTTTAATTAAAGTATGAGCTAAAACATTACCTTCAATATCTTCTTTATTACCAATAATACCTAACTTTCCAGTACTATCTAACTCTTTACCTTTTAAAACAACTAAATTTGTTGTATAAGTAATATATTCATCTTGGGAAAAAGAATCAATTTTAGTATATATCTTATTAATAGCTAAACCCATAAAAATTAATAAAAGGGCTAATAAAACATTTACCACACTCATAATACTAAATTTAACCATTCTTTTGGTTAATAAATGAGCCAGGGCAAATAGTACATAAGATAGCCACCAACAAAAAAACATAAATATTAACACTAATCTAATTGTTGTTTCTATACCTACTAAAGAAAGTAAAGATTTAACAAAAATAACATAACTTGCCATATAAAAGATTAAAGAAACAAAATAAATAGCTAAAACTATTTTATTAGCTCTTTTAATCTTTAGCCATAATACCTTCATTGCTTGTATCCTTTCAACTCTATTTTATCTTTCTTAATTATAATATAACTTTAATTAACTTACAATATATTTTATTTTACTTGTAGGGTTTACATATCTTACTGTTATACTTTCAAAATTCGCTAAAATTTGCTATAATCAATTTAACTTATAATAGATAAAAGGAAGTGGTAAAGTGGCTAATAAATTTAAAGTTATGTTATTTAGTTTAATTGGTTTCTTTGCCTTTACAAGTTCAGTATTTGCTAGTACTTATTATGGAATTGCTAATACTGTTGCGAAAATAAGAACAGGACCTGGGACAAATTATACGGCTGTTGCCAATACTAGTCTGGGTAATACTTTTGATTTAGTTAGTGAAACAAAATATCCGGATGAAAGTTTAGATAATAAATGTCCTAATGGTTGGTATCAAGTAATGTATAATAATTCTCCTCATTATATATGTGGTGATTATTTAGATATCCATGAGAAAGTGGAAATTAATGATACAGGTATTCCTACGACGGCTTGTGAAACGGCTATGGCAACTAAAGGTTTTCCCTCTAGTTATTGGTATGGATTATGTTCATTAATCGAACAACATCCGACGTGGAATTTTGAGGCTCTTTTAACTGATGTTGATTTTGGGGTGGCTGTTTTTGCGGAAAGTACTTGTGGAACAACATTAATTGATACGGATAATGCTAATTATAAAAATCCCGCTTGTACTAAAGATTACTATGGTTATCAAACAGCATCTTCTTCTGTGATTGCTTATTATTTAGACCCTAGGAATTTTTTTAATGAATCAAATATCTTTATGTTTGAAAATCAATATCTAACTGAAAGTATAACGGATGAATTATATATTAATGCCATTAAAGATATTTATAATAATCGTTTTATAATTACGCAAATTCCTAGTTTACCTAATTATATCGTGGTTGCTGGCAAAGCCAATAATATGAGTCCTATTGCAATTACTAGTCGAATAATTCAAGAAATGGGTAATGGTAAATTAACGAGTGGGGCTTATAAGGGCCAACTTTATAGTGCTTTAAGTGGTAATTATACAACCAGATATCCCGATAAACTTGCCGATGATGGGCAAAGTCTTGATAATTATTATAACTTTTATAATATTAATGCCTATGACACATCTTCAGATATTACTTATAAAGCTTTAAAATACGCTTATCGTCAAGGTTGGGGTGGACCAAATTATTCGATGGAAGAAGCAAGACAAATCGCAATTACTGGGGGAGCAGGTTTTATAAAACGCAATTATTTAGATGCGGGGCAAAAAACAGTTTACTTACAAAAATTTAATGTTATACCCAATAATCCTAGTAGTCGTTATTTACATCAATATATGAGTAATGTGACTGCTCCTTTAAGTGAATCAACAACCATGTATAAAGCTTATAAAAATTTAAATATGTTAGATAGTGCTTTTACTTTTTATATTCCCGTATTTACTAATATGCCGAAAAGTACTGCCTTACCAACTAATGAAAGTGATAAATTTTATGATGGAATTGGGGATGAAGTACAAGACATTCCGGTAGAAAATACTTTATCAGTTAATAATATTGTGACAGGAGCTGGATTTCTTTATACTCCAGAAAGTATTGCTAAAATAGAACCCCAAATGGAAGTGGCAACTTTAAAAGATAAATTAACTAGTATTGGTGGAACTATTACCATTTATGATGCTAATAATAATGAAGTAGCAACGGGGATGGTTGGTACTGGTTATCAAGTAAAAATTGAAGCTAGTAATACGGAAACTTTAAAAGTGGTAATCTATGGTGATACTAGTGGTGATGGCAAAATAAATGCCTTAGATTTATTAAAAGTGCAAAAACATATCTTAAATAGTGGAATTTTAAAAGATGCTTATCTTACCGCGGCTGATGCTAGCAAAGATGGCCAAATAAATGCCCTAGATTTATTAAAGGTACAAAAACATATCTTAGGTAGTTCTAAAATAGAACAATAGAAGTGAGGTTAAAAATGAAAAAAATTATTTATATTCTTTTTACTTTATTAATAGCTTTACCCATTAGTGTTAAAGCCGCCACAGCAAATATTAAAGTAAGTTCTAGTGGTTCAACGGCAGTGGTCGGAAGTACGATTACTGTAAACGTAACAGTTTCCTCAAGTACTCCCCTAGGAGCCTGGCAGTTCTTAGTCAATTATAATACAAGTTATTTAAAACTAGTAAGTGGCGATGTTAATGTTGCTGATTATGTTGAAAATAATAAAACTAAAAGTAAAACTTATACTTTAAAATTTAAAGCCTTAAAAAGTGGTACAGCGCAAGTAAGTATTGGTAGTTATATGGTCTATGATTATGATGAAAATTTAATGAGTGGTAATACGACAAAAGCTAATATAAAAATAATGACCCAAGAAGAACTAGAAGCTACTTATAGTAAAGATAATAACTTAAAAAGTTTAACAATTGATGGTTATACTCTAAATCCCGTATTTGATAAAGATACTTTAGAATATAATGTTTCGGTACCATCTGATGTTGTTAAAATTAATATAAGTGCTACAGCTAGTGATTCTAAATCAACAGTTTCCGGAACAGGTGAAAAAGAAGTAAATGAAGGAACTAACCAATTTTCGATTATTGTAAGAGCCCAAAATGGTGCGGAAAAAACTTATGTTTTAAATGTTGAAGTAGAAGATTTAAATCCTATTACTATTAAAATAAATAATCAAGATTATACTATTGTTAAAAGAAAAGAAAACTTAGTTAAACCAACTACTTATGAAGAAACGACAATTAATATTAATAATATGGAAATACCTGCCTTTAAAAATGATATTACGTTATTCACTCTAGTAGGGGTTAAAGATGCTACGGGACATATTAATTTAGCTATATATAACGAAATAGATAAAACTTATGAATTGTATTATGAAACAAAATCTAATACGTTAAATTTATATTTAAAAGAGCCAGAAAAAGAATTTCCTGATTATTTAAAAACAACTATAGAAATTAATAATCAATCAGTTTCAGTTTATAAATTAAAAGAAGATAGTCGTTATGCTATTTGTTATGCTCTTGATATTGAAACAGGGGAATATAATTATTATTCTTATGATACTATTAAAGAGACTTTTCAAATTTATAATGATGAAGAAATTAATATTTTAAAAGAAGATTTAAAAACTTATACAACTGTTTTAATTGCCTTTGGTGTAGGACTTGGTTGTGCCTTTATTTTAATAATTTGTCTTTTAAGTAGTGGAAGTAAAAAGAAAAAGAAATTAAAAAAATTTTATGAAAAAGAATTAGAAAAGAAAAAACTTGAAGAAACTGAACCTAAGAAAAAGAAAGATAAAAAAGAGAATAAAGAAGAAGTTCCTAAAGAGGATGTAAAAGAAGATACTGAGATGTATGATATTTTAGAAACTTTAGAAAAAAAGAAGAAAACAAAAAAATAGCTTATTATTAAATAAGTTATTTTTTTAGTTATCAAAACTAATATAAAAGTATAAACCTCTATTCTTCAGATAAGACTATTCGCTTGGTATAATTGGTGTTGGATTGATCCACCTATTCAAACACAAATCACAGTTGGTTTAAAAAAAGACGATGGCAAAACTCCTGAAATAGCATTTGAAATAGAATTGCCTAAATTAAAAAAATGGTCAAACTGACCTTTTTCTTTGGACTAAAATGCTAAAGCTAAAATATATTTCTTCATATATTATAGAAGAAGGAGAACACATTATGAATAATCTTTATAATCGGGCTTTGGCTAAAGTTATGCAAGCACAAGAAAATAAACCTCAATGTTTTAGTAGTTGTATAAGAGTTGTTCGAGGAGCTACTGGTCCAACTGGTCCAGTAGGTTCTAGTTTAAGTATCATGGGAAGTTATCCCTCTCTTGAAAGTTTAGAAAATGCTTTTCCAGTTGGTGAAGAAGGAGATGCCTATATTGTTGGTAATGAGTTATATATTTGGTCGGTTGCAAGTAATACTTGGTTAAATGTGGGGGATTTTAAAGGCCCAGCGGGTGCTCCAGGTATTCAAGGACCTCAAGGTATACAAGGTATTCCCGGACCCATTGGGCCAACCGGTCCCCAAGGGATCCAAGGTGAAAAAGGAAATAAAGGCGAACCGGGTGAACAAGGCCTTCCGGGAGAAAAAGGGGAAAAAGGCGAGATGGGACCGACTGGGCCAGCTGGGACAAGTGTTACGATTTTAGGTAATTTTGCTACTTTAGAAGATTTAGAAAGAGAGCATCCCTTAGGTAATCCGGGAGAATCTTATTTAGTGAAAGAGAGTTTATATGTTTGGTCTAATGAACAAACTTCTTGGGTCAATGTCGGTGTAATTAAAGGGCCAAAAGGAGATATTGGTCCAACAGGACCCAAAGGCGACCAAGGGGCTATCGGTCCTATGGGACCTCAAGGACAAGTAGGACCCCAAGGTATTCAAGGCTTGCCCGGTATACCTGGACCAGTTGGACCCCAAGGTATCCCAGGACCTGAAGGGGTAGCTGGACCTCAAGGAGAACAAGGAATCGCTGGTCCACCTGGACCTTTAGAAATACCTACCGCGACATTTATTAGTTTTAATGATGATTTAGCTTCATCCGGAATTCCTATTTCTTCTGGTAGTCGTTTACCAATTGAAAGCAAAACATTAGATATTACCTCCAATTTTACCTTAAACGATGACAATACAATTACTATTATAAATCCTGGCATTTATCGGGTAGATTTTATGGTAGAAGCTTATACATCTAATTCCTTAGGAACTAATAATATCATTGCAGTTGGGATGCGAAAAGTAGATGAACCAACCGTATATGTTGGAGCTAGTGGTTGGAACCAACAAGAGCGTTCACTTATTTTAAATGCTCATGGCACAATTTCAACAGTTTTACCTAATGAAAATTTTGAATTAGTTAATTTAGGTTCTAATACTATTAATCTTATTAGCCCAAATCAAAAACAATTAATTACGGAATCTTTTTTTATAAATCCTTTAATAATAATTATTATTGAAAGATTAAAATAAATTAAAATATATATAACCAAAAGAGAATTATATCTATTTATTATAGTAATTATCTTAATATTTAGATAATAAAAATATCTGTTATCAAATGAAAACTAAAGAAGGATAGCATCTGATTCTCACAATCAAATGTATCCTTTTTTATTTTCTTTTTTAATTTAATGATTCAAATTTAAAAAGATAATTTATTAAAATAAATTGGCCGTTAAGTTTTCAACAGCAGTTAAAATATAAGATATTTTATACCAAGTTTCTTTATTAGCTTCGCCATTTTGGGTTAAGGAAAAGACTTTTTGAAAAACTCTTACCACTTCTTTAGTTCTTTCATCATAATAACCGTTAGGATTAGAAATTAAAGGAATAGCGGGATAACTACTATGAATATAATTTAAAGCATTTTGTAATAAATATACATCATCAGAACAATCACCTAATTTTAAAGTTTTAGTAAAAGAATAAAGATTATTACTATTAACTAAACCATCATAAATATTAACATCATTACCATAATAATACTTTAAAATTTGTAAAGCACTATAACCTTTATCTCCTAAATCTTTTGACCCCCATTGACTTAAATAGCCTTCTTCACTAGTATTACTTTTATAATGAGCAAGTAATGGTTCAATTCTAATGCCTTTTCTAATAAACTCATCAAATATTTCATCAACTATCTTGGCAATTGGTTCGAAGATTGTCCCATTTTTCGTATATTTTTGGTCATATGTAGGAGTAGAAGTAATATTAAAGTTATAACCCCGACTAGGATACCATTCGGTATAAATACGATTTAAAGTAAAGGAAATAATCGCTAAAACATTGGCCTTAATTGTTTCTTCGGGCCAAGTACTATAAATTTCACTACTAGCGACATTTTTAATATAATCGATAAAAGGAACTGTTAGATTCTCGGCATTACTACTAGGATTACCATTATGAACAATAATCGTATTAGGAATTATTACTTCTTTTAAAATTACGGGACTAATTTGGTCATTATTTGAAGAAGTTTCTTCATTTTCAATATTACTATTTTCCCATAAAGAATTAGGAGTAATATTTTCTTTTACCATATTTTTATTAGTATCAATACTACTCATATAAACATCTTGCATCGAAGTAATTCCATCAAATATTTGTACCCCCGTAATTGTAGTAGGAGTAAGTCCAAAAGCATACACCGTAATATCATAAGTTTCATAAGGTCTTACTTCATATTGTTCTTCTTCAGAATAATCTTTACTTACCGTATCTAAAGTAATTACTTCGGTTTCTCCTGAACTATTGGTAGTTGTTCTTAAAATTTCTCTTTCATCTTTAGAAATAATTACCGTAGCTTGATTTACCGGATTAGCTATACTTTCTCCATAAACATTTATTTTTAAAAATCCTTTCGCCATAAAGACACCTCATTTTGTTATATACATATGAATATATTAGAAAGAGGTGCCAAAAAAATGTTAAATAATTTAACAAAAGAGGAAGTTATTAACATTCAAGAAAAACTAAAAAGACTAGGTTTATTTAAACCCATTATTAATGGTATTTATGGGGATGCAACAATATTAGGAGTGAAAATATTTCAACAACAAGTAGGTTTAGAACCAACCGGAATAACTGATGTTAAAACTTTAGAAGAATTAAATAAATATACGGAAAATCCTGTTATGAAAATAAGTGTTTATCCTACTTTAAAATTAGGCTCTAGTGGTGAAGAAGTAGAGAATTTACAAACTAAATTAAAAGCCCTTTTATATTATCCGGAAAGGATTACCGGTAATTTTGATTTAGCTACCCAAAATGCCGTGAAAAGATTACAAGTAAATAACCAACTTACAACTGATGGAATAGTTGGTAATAATACTTGGGATGTCATAAATGATTTATATGGTAATTTAAGCGATTGTGCTCTTACGAGTTTACCTAGCAGTGATTCAGATATTTATATTGTGCAAAGTGGGGATAAAATTTTTATGGGGAATAATTAGTAATATACAAACTAATATAAATACATGCTATAATTATATCAATAAGGGAGTATGGTTTATGAAAATAAAAAAAAGTAGTGATATAGAAAAAAATGACATAAATGACATAATTATATATGTATCAAAAGATGGTAATGTAAAAGTAGATGTTAATATTCAAAATGAAGATATTTGGATGAGCCAAGATGTAATAGCTAAACTTTATGGTACTACTAAAAATAACATTTCGATGCATTTAAAAAATATCTTTGATGATGGTGAATTAACTAAAGATTCAGTTGTTAAGAAAATCTTAACAACTGCCAGTGATAATAAAAAATATAATGTTTTACACTATAATTTAGATGCCATTATTGCTGTTGGATATAGAATTAATTCGAAAAAAGCCACTGAATTTAGAATTTGGGCTACTAAAATTTTAAAGGAATATATGATTAAAGGATTTACCTTAAATGATGAAAAATTAAAAAATAATGGCGAAAGTCCTTATTTTGAAGAATTACTTGCAAGAATTCGTGATATTAGGTCATCAGAAAAAATATTCTGGAGAAAAGTATTAGATATTTATGCAACTTCGATTGATTATGATCCTAACAATAATTTATCGATAGATTTCTTTAAAACAGTACAAAACAAAATGCATTATGCTACACATGGACATACTGCTGCCAAAATTATATTTACTAGAGTTGACTCCGAAAAAAATAATCTAGGTCTTACTAATTTTAAAGGTGATTATCCAACTAAAAGTGAAACGGAAATTGCTAAGAATTATTTAACTGAAGAAGAACTTAATATATTAAATAGAATGGTATCAGCTTATTTAGATGTAGCTGAAATTAATGCTTTAGATAGACATCCCATGACTATGCGAGATTGGATTAATGAACTAGATTCATTTTTAAAAATGACTAGGAAAGATATCTTAAAAGGATCTGGGGTTATATCCCATAAAGAAGCATTAGAAAAAGCTCACAAAGAATATGATAAATATATGCAAAAACATTTAACAACAGCTGAAAAAGATTACTTAGAAATGCTAAATAAAAGAATTGAAAAAATTGATAATTAATTGATTTGACTATAACAAAATATTATTTTGATTAAAATTAAGAAATTTTTTATATGATATAAATAATATACTAAATAAAAATTAAAACCATAAAATTTATTGGAGGTATAAACTTTATGGTTAAATATAAAGTTAATTTGATATTTAAAGAAAATGGCAAATCGTTAAATGAAATATTAACTAGGTTATTAAAAATAGAATTAGAAAAGATTAAAAAATATGAATAATTCTAAAGTAGGACTTTATATAAGATTATCAAGAGATGATGGTAATATTGAATCAGATAGTATTGTAAGTCAAAGAAGTTTACTTAATCAATATGTAAAAGAAAACAATTATAATGTAATAAATGAGTATGTCGATGATGGGTTTACTGGAACCAATTTTGATAGACCTGCCTTTAAAAGAATGATTGAAGATATTGAACTCGGTAAAATAAATATGATTATTACTAAAGATATGTCAAGACTAGGTAGAGATTATATCGGAACTGGTGAATTAATAGAAAAATATTTTCCTAATAATAATATAAGATATATTGCAATTAATGATGGAATAGATACATTTATAGATAATACTAGTAATGATATTGCCCCATTTAAGGCCATAATGAATGATATGTATGCCAAAGATATTTCTAAAAAAGTTAAAACTAGTCTCCATTCAAGAATGAAAGATGGTTTGTATGTATCGGGAAGATGTCCCTTTGGTTATATGAAAGATCCAAATAATAAAAATCATTTATTAATAAATGAAGAACAAGCTAGTATTGTTAAGTTAATATTTGATTTAGCACTTAAAGGCAATACATATCATTCTATAGCTAGGGAACTTACCAAAAGGAAGATAAAAACCCCAGCATCTTATTATAATTATGTTTGGAATACAAAGTGTATTTCTAAAAAACTTGGGGTATGGGTTGATACTACTATAAAAGCCATTTTAACAAATCAAATTTATGTTGGAGATTTAGTTCAAGGCAAAACTAAGAAGATAAATTATAAATTAAAAAAGATTATTAAAACTAATCCTAAAGATTATATTATTGTAAAAAAAACTCATGAAGCAATTATTGATAGAGATACTTTTAATTATGTACAAACACTACTTCCTAAAAATGTTAAAAGACCCGAGAAGAAAAGATTTTATTTATTAGATGGACTTTTATACTGTGGCGATTGTAAACATCGAATAACCATAAGATATCAAAATAAGACAGATAGAAGTTATACTACTTGTGATTATTATCGGACTTATTCCAAATATCATGTTTGTACAACTCATACTAATAATTATGAAAAAATAGAACAAGTAATTTTAGATAACATTAAAGAAGTATACAATAATTATTTAGATAAAAATAAAATCAAAGAAACTTTAGATAGTATATCGTTGGAAAATAATATTCCAAAAATTCAAAAACAAAGAAAAAATTTAGAACTTATCACCAAGAAATTAACCGAGAATTTGGATAAAGCATATTTGGATATGTTGCAGGGTATATTAGATGAGGACCAATATTTAAGAATCAAAAAAAACTTAAAAAAAGAAATAGAAAATAATCAATTAAACATTGATAATCTAAAAAATGAACAAATAAATTCTAAGAAAATAGATAACCAAAAAATTAAAAAATATATTAATGAATTTTTATCACTAGAAAATCCAACTAGAGATTTAATCATAAATTTAGTTGAAAAAATCTATATCTATCAAGATAAAAGGATAGATATTATATTTAATTTTAAAAATACTACATAAAAAAGTAATATTAAGATAAAATTATCATGAAAAATAATAAATAAATTTTTTTTATAAAAAAATGATATAATTTTATGTAAGAAAGGAGTTTTTAAATATTAATGAATAATTTTTCAATTAATAAAAGTCACTATGACAAATTTATTTTTAAAGGTTCATTAGCCTTAGAATCTTATTATGATGCAACCAATGATAATAAAGACTTGTTTGATGGTTTTAATAAAAATTTAAAAGCTTATCGCCTATTAAATAAAAAGAATGATAGTGATAAAGAATTTATTGTTAATAAACTAATATTAACTATAGAAAATATAGGAAAAGAAAAATTTATAATATATGAAGATGGAGATATTGAATATAATTCCATGTTTGATAAAGGAGAAAAATATAATGGCTAATAGTAAAGGCGGAAATAATAGAGATTGGGGTTATGCTAGTTATGATGTAGATAGATATACTGATTATAGTGATTCTAATCTTCAATACACTAGCTATGAAAAAAGTGGCTCAGTAAATAGATTATCAATTTGCTTATGATAGATATAAAAATAGTATATTAACTTTAGGGGAACAATTTGTAAGACCAATGCTAAATAATAAATTGGTTAAGGCTTTAAAGTTATCAATAAATAAAACTGAATAAAATTATAACATCCAATTACTTAACGTTAGATATTTAAGACATACAAAATCATGGAAATGTTTTTTATCTTAAAATACTACATAAAAAAGGTATCAGGTGATACGCTATATGGAATCGCTAGAAAATTTAATACTACGGTAAATGACTTAAAAAGTTTAAATAACTTAACTAGTGATATTTTACAAATAGGTCAAAAATTAAAAATACCTAATTCTAATGATTATATAAAATATATAGTTCAACCTGGTGATACTTTATATGGTATTGCCCTTAAATATCAAACGACAGTTAATGAAATAAAGTCTTTAAATAATTTATCTAGTAATATTATTAATATTGGTCAAGTCTTAAATATTCCGGTTGTAAATAATAGTTATTATAATTATATTGTTGTAAAAGGTGATACGTTATATGGCATTGCTAGAAAATTTAATACCAGTGTTGATGAAATAAAAAGTTTAAATAACTTAACTAGAAATATTTTACAAATAGGTCAAGTTTTAAAAATACCTAATTAAAAAAGGAACTACTTCTAAAAAAAGTAGTTTTAAAATTATTCAATTTCATCTAGTTTTTTAACACTAAGTGATGCTGTAATCCCCGAACCTAAAGTAATAGTAATGTTATCTTCGGTTGTAGATATTTGCATATCAATTGTATCAAGAGCATTTAAAGATTCAATTGTATTCATATAAAAGCCAGTGGTATCATTAGTAGTTATTCTTTTGGAAATTAGAGTAGAGGGAAGCATTACAGAATTAACTCTTAGCATTACCATTACGGTTGCGGGCTTATCAAGACTAATGTTTAAGGTATAATTTATTTCATAAACACCATCTTGTTCTAATCCTATAGCATTTTCCGTCGTATTAATAATGTTTATATTATCCATTTCTTCTGTAAGGGGAATTTGTTGCCAAGTACCAGCCCCTAAAGTATTTATCGTAGATGTAAGGTTGTTGTATTTTCCTCCATAAGCACTTAGTAAAGCCGCGCCACTTGGTCCCGTTGGTCCCGTTGGACCGATTTCCCCTTGGGGTCCCATTTCTCCCATTGGCCCTTGCAATCCTTGAATACCTTGGATACCTTGAGGACCAATTGGTCCCATTTCTCCTTGCGGTCCA
The DNA here is from genome assembly GCA_947589195.1 of uncultured Bacilli bacterium. GTDB lineage: Bacteria > Bacillota_I > Bacilli_A > RF39 > UBA660 > MGBC108787. The sequence goes on from CANPZX010000011.1 coordinate 18,646, forward strand.
GTAGGTCCAATATCACCTTTTGGCCCTTTAATGGTCCCCACATTTACCCAGGTTTGTTCATTGTCTGACCAAATATATAAATCATCGCCAACTAAATAGCCATCACCAATATTTCCGGTAGCATGTTCTCTTAATAAATCACTTAAATTATCATAGGAACCCATAATTGTGATGCTGGTTCCTGCAGGCCCCGTCGGCCCCTCATTTCCCGGTTCACCTTGTCGTCCAGTAGGTCCAATAGGACCAGGTATTCCTTGAATACCTTGGATACCTTGTGGACCCGTTGGTCCCATTTCCCCTTGGGGTCCGGTTGGTCCAATATAAGCATTCGTGGGATTTATAATTTGATAACAACAATTACAATATTTAGCATCTTGTTGAGCTTGTTTTACTTTTTCTAAAGCTTTTTTATAATTATCATTCATACTTACTCAATCCTTTATTATAAAATATGAAAAAAGTAGGGAAATGCTAATTATATTATAAATAACTAAAAAAAGTAATTAAGATCTTTTTTAATTACTTTTCTTTCATTTATTTTACTAAGATATCACAAATAAGATTGGTTATTTCGGTTGGATTATCAATAGGCAACCCTTCAATAAGTCTTGCTTGAGCATATAAAACTTTACTATATTTTTTTAATTCTTCGGGATCTTTTTTATATAAATCTTGTAATTTTTGGGCTATTGGATGATGAGAGTTAATTTCTAGTATTTTTTGAGCATTAATTTCATCATTATTTGGCATCGCATTCATAACTTTTTCCATTTCTACGGATATTTCGCCCCTAGTAGATAAACAAACAGGATGATTCTTTAACCGACTAGTAAATTTAACTTCTTCTACATCAAGTTCTTCTTTCATAAGTTTAAGTAAATCTTTAGAATTTTCATTTAAAGTTTTAAGTTCTTCTTTTTCTTCTTCAGTATCTAAATCTATTTTATCAGAACAAACATTTTTAAATTCTTTATCTTTATATTTAAGCATAACTTTAAAAGCAAATTCATCTAAATAATTAGGACAAAGAAGAATATCTTTATCTTTAAAAGTTAAGGCTTCTACTTGCGGTAAAGTTTTAATTTGTTCAACTGAAGAACCACATGCATAATAAATATTTTGTTCATCTTTATTATTTTCGACATATTCTTTTAAGGTAATTAATTTATCTTCTTTAGAAGAATAAAACATTAATAAATCTTCTAACTTTTCTTTATCCATTCCATAATTATTGTATATTCCCGCTTTTATTTGTAAACCAAATGCTTCCCAGAATTTTAAATAATCATCTCTTTTTTCAGTTTGCATAGTTATTAATTCATCTTTTATGTGTTTTTCAATATTATTAGCAATTGTTCTTAATACTTTATTTTGTTGCAACATTTCCCGCGAAATATTAAGGGATAAATCGGGTGAATCAACAACCCCTTTAACAAAACTAAAGTAATCGGGAATTAAATCAGCACATTTTTCCATGATAAGAACTCCATTGGAATATAGTTGTAAACCTTTTTCATAATCTTTCGTGTAATAATCATAACTAGCATGAGCTGGAATATAGATTAATGAATTATATTCTAAAGTACCTTCTGCTTTAGTATGAATATGACTTAATGGTTTTTCATAATCAAAGAATTTATCAGAATAGAAGGTATTATATTCTTCTTCACTTATATCTTTTTTATTTCGTTTCCATAAAGGAACTAAACTATTAATCGTTTCTAATTTTGTTTCTTTATCATGTTCTATTTCCATTTTTATGGGATAGGTAATGTAATCTGAATATTTTTTAATTAAATTTTTAATTTCATAATCTTCTAAATAACGATTATATTCTTCCTCATCTTTTATAGTAAGGATAATATCGGTTCCATAATTTTCTTTATTACTTTTTTTAATAGTGTATCCTTCGATTCCACTTGAAGACCAAGAATTACTTTCTTCTGTATTATAAGCTTTAGATATTACTTCAACTTTCGAAGCTACCATAAAAGCCGAGTAAAAACCTACACCAAATTGCCCAATTATATCAATATTTTCTTTCTTTTTCTTTTGATTTTTAAAATCAAAAGAACCACTCTTGGCAATTGTTCCTAAATTAGTTTCTAATTCTTCTTTAGTCATACCAATACCATTATCGGAAATAGTTAAGGTTCTCTTTTCCTTATCAATTTTAATAATAATTGCAAAATCATCTTTGTTAATATTTATTTTTTTATCAGTCAAAGATTGGTAATGTAATTTATCAATAGCATCGGAAGCATTAGAAATAATTTCTCTTAAAAATATCTCTTTGTTTGTATAAATGGAATTAATCATTAGTTCCATCAATCTTTTAGATTCAGCTTTAAATTCTTTCATATTTTTTCTCCTTTAGCACTCATATTATCTGACTGCTAAAATGATTATAGTATAGCCCCATATAATTGTCAATATGAATAACAATAAATTTATTGAAAATGATTAAATAGTAATTTATACTATAACTAGGAGGAAAGATATAATGAAAAATAGCGTTAAAGATATGTTAGATGCTAAAGCATATGAATTATTAAAGTTACCCACTATTGAATTTAGATATGGGAATATTGAATTTTTCGATAGAGAAACAATAGATGAAGCTCAAGCTGGCTTCAGATATATTGGTACAGATGGAGAAAAAAGTGAAGATTGGCCTGGAGATGAATATGTAATTATTGGATATGATTCATCAGTAGGTTGTGGTCCCGATCCCTATATTGTAAAAACTGATGATCCTAATTTACCCGTATATTGGTTAATGACAGATAGTGAAGATTGGTCTGAATTAGATGAAGTATGTGATAAATTAGAAGATTTTAATAAAATAATAAATATGTTAACTGAATATTCTGATTATTTAGGAAATGAAGAATTAGATGAAGAAATTAAAAAGGAAATACTTGATAAAATAGGTGACATTGTTGGAAAAGATAACGTAAGTTATTATTGGGATAGACTTTTAGATAATGCCATGCCATTTGAAGAATAAATTACCATTTGGTAATTTTTTTTGAATACAATAAAAAAAGAAGCTTTAACTTCTTTTTTTATTGATAATACAACAGAGAAACTTCATTATTTAATGTTGTTCCTGTAATATTATAACAAGCCATTGATCCACTTGTTTTATCATAAACAAATTGTTCACCTGCTGGGGCGCTTGTTCCTGCCGCTACAAAGACATTTATTCTTACTTGTGAACCATCTGGAATAGGCGAATCATGTAATAAATCAACAGTTCTCTCGGCAAATTGTAAAACATCTCGATAACCTGGTGTAAACCAAGTCTTCCAATTAGCTTCATAACTTACGTTTCCTTTGTCATCAGTTTGTTTTTCTCGATATTCAATGACAATTTGAGCAACAAAGGCACCACCATTTAAAAGTTTAAAATAACGTACTGAATTCATTTTATTCACTCTCCTTTGTTAAAGATACAACATATTGATATAAGTTTTCAAATTCCGAATCAAATACCGGAGATAATAAAACATTAGGTGTTTTTAAAGTTGTTGATGCTCCATTTAAACCTACGACTGTTTCATTGTCATCTAAAACCCATGGACCACCAGAACAACCGGTAAGCATTCGATTACCAGGTAATCGCCATAAATTGTTTCCAGATTTACTTACAGAACCATTAATGAAAACCATTTGAGCTCCTTCAAAAAAGTTTCCCGGATAACCAAACGCAGTTACATTTTTGTTTATTAAGTCCATATTTACCGCATATTGAAGTGGTTTGGAAACATTAGAATTTTTTGAAAGAATAGCAAAAGCATAATCCCATCTTCGACTTTTATCTTTAACCCAATTTTCTTTTAAAATAATTTTCTTAAAAGCAATATCTTCGGCTGATGATTCACCAGAATAGCACCGAGAGAAAAGAAAATTTTCGGCGATATCTCCGGTTTTACTATCTTGAACACAATGGGCGGCCGTTAAAACGATATTATTTTGGCCTACAATACTGGCACTTCCTACAAAATCTTTATTATCAAGAGTAAAAAATAATTTTCCTCCCGCTTCAAAAGGCCTCTTAGTTAAATCAGCTTCTTTTGGTTCCGTAGTTGCTGCGTTTTCTCCTTCAACAAGACCAAGTTCAGGTTCTAATAATGTATCAATATCAATAGCATTTTTTTTCCTTTCAGGTGTCCAATAACATAAAATTTGTTCTGGTGATAAATCTAAATTGTCTAATTCAAAGGTGTTTACATTCGATAAATTGTTATTCATTAACATTCCTCCTACTATTTATCTTAAGTAAATTATAACGGGTTATCTTTTAGAAAACAATTATTACAAGAAAAATTGGTTAGTATTTACAGCCACGCCGAAAGATAAGTGAGGTATCACTTATTTTTTTAATAGTTGTAGCTCAGATAAAGTATAAGGATTATCTTCTACAAGTCTAGTCAACGAATCATATTCATTAATACCATATAATCGACATGTTTCAATATAGCTTCTTATATTAGCATAATCAATAGCTCTTTCTATATTTTGGAATTGACCTGATACTTTCATTTTACTTTTTATTCCTCTTAAGTTTCTTTCACTTAAGTTGTTTGTAAATGGTATACCAAAATCAAATATCCAATAAATATAATTATCTCTAAATTCCATTAACCTATTTAATAATGCTAATTCTTTATCTGCATAATATGGTTTTGTTTCATCTGCTTCATTTTCTTCTAATCCATTTAATATTTCATTATCTAAAGCTATAATAAATTTGTTTATTTCTTCATTACTAAAACTATCTATTTTTTTAGATATTAGTTCGTTTCTTTTATAATCATACTCTTGAAACATTTTTATTAGATTTTTACTCCATGTCCTTTTTGGTATATTATCACTTACTTTTTTTAAATCTCTAAGTAAGTGTTGGCAACATTCAGCATTAATAAAACTATATTCTTGATTATAATTCACTTTATTATGATCATGTTCTACTATTGTATTACTACTTAATAGTTTTAGAATGTTGTCTTTATCTAATCCTTCTTTATTTTTCTTTTCATGAGCTTTAAATAAACTTACAGATTCATTACCATAATATCTCATACAACTTTGTTTACCATTTATACTTATTACAGTATCATCCCAATATACCATTTCTGATGCAATTATCGCATTTCTTAATTCTTCTATAAATTGTCCTAATTTTTTACTAGTTTGCTTTTGTAATTTAGCTATATATCCTTCACATGGTTCTATTTCTCCCATTGATAATCCTGCTATTATTCTTTTTTGCCTATTAATAGCAACATTTCCTACATTAGTTAGTGTTAATATTAAACTCTTTAAATTACTTCCATATTGACATTCTTCTTTTAAATGATTTGGTATTTCTTTATGAAATATTTTTCCACAGCAATTACATTTATATTCATTAAAATCATGTTCAGTATATTCTACTATTATTTTATAATCTTTAACTTGTTTTTTTATAACCTTTCCTGTTTTTTCTATATCTTTGTTATTACAATTTGGACAACTTGTCATATTATATTCAATATAATTATTTATTTTATCTTCGCTTACCATTTCTAATTTGTCTTTTTTATGACCTTTTTTTCTACCAATTGGTTCTCCTGTTTTTTTAGCAAAGTTTGGTATTACTTTTTTCTTGCCAATAGGAGTCATACTTGTTGGTATTCCTGAGTTTGTTCCATCAGTATTTTGAATACCTTTTAATCGTTCTATTTCTTTATGCAACTTTTGAAGCTCTTGTTGTAAATCTTTAATTGTTGTATTTTTATTTTTAATTTCTTGGTCTTTTTTGGCTACTTCTAATTTTAATCTATTTTCTCTATCTTCAGTTAATTTAACTTTTAAAGCCATTGCTTCTAATTCGTCTTTCATTGGTGTTAATTGTTCTTTTACTTCTTTTTTTACTTTGGCTTCAAAGTGTTTATGTAAATTATTATATTGATTATTTAACAAGGTATTCCTATTTAATAATTGTTTGTTTTGATATTTTAAATTCCTTTGCTCAAATTCTTTTTTTAATTCTTTTTCGTCCATTTATTTTTCACCTTTAGTTTTTTTAATCCTTTTATTTCAACTTGTATTTCACAATCAAATATCTCAAAAAAATTATCATTAGGAATTAATTTATTTTCTTCTTCATCATATTTACCAATTGATATAGTTTTACCTGTTGGTTGACCTTTTTCATTTCGATAACTTTTTAAAATATAATAAACATATTTTATATTACTTTTTCCAGATTTAGCAATAACTATTTTATTCTTAGGTAAATCAACTTTAATACAATTTATCATATACAGCACCTATCTTTACGTATATTATTATACCATAATATACACGAAATGTCAAAAGAAAAAGATAAAATTTTTTTATTTTTTATCTTTTTTTCACTCGCGGCTGTAAATACTAACAAAAATTGTCATTTTGTTGTCATAATTTTTAGAATTTTGAATAACATAAAAATTAATATTTAATAGTTAGTATTTACAGCCAATTTTAAGAAATCTCACAAATCTAGATAATATAAGGGTTTGCAGTATTTAAGAAAAAAAAGTTAAAAATGTCAATTTTTTCAAAGTGGAAGATTTATATAAAAAATCTTTGCTTTTTATAATCCAATTCCCAATTTTATATCATTTTTATCATCAATGTGGAATTAATTAATTTTTTATTGTTTAGGCTGTAAATAGTAACATTTAATAAATTTTTTTTAAATCAAGAAGTACCAAGTCATGATATACTTTTTATAGGTGATAAAATATGGAATATAATTTAGAGGTTGCTGAATTAGAAAAGAAGTATTCAAATTTTCATTTAAAACATATTAATATAAAATTACCTAAAGGTAAAATAATTGGTCTTGTCGGGGAAAATGGCAGTGGCAAAACTACGACAATTAAATCTATATTAAATCTAATTAAATATGATAAAGGTAATATAAAAATATTTGGTAAAAATACTAATAATTTAACTAAAATAGATCGGGAAAAAATAGGTGTTGTCTTAGATGATAGTTTCTTTGCTCCTATTTTAAATGTCAATGATATAAATAAATTAATGAAAAAATTTTATCATAATTGGAATGAAAAGTATTATTTTGAAAAAGTTAAGAAATTTAATATTCCTACTAATAAACCATTAAAAGAATTTTCAAGTGGCATGAAAATGAAAATTAAAGTATTATGTGCCTTAGCTCATGAACCTAAGTTATTAATACTTGATGAACCTACCAATGGATTAGATCCTATATTTCGTTATGAAATTGTCGATCTTTTTGCTGATTTTGTTAGTAATAAAGAAAATTCTATTTTAATGACTACGCATATTACCAGTGATTTAGAACATTTAGTAGATGAAGTAATATTTATTCTTCAGGGAAATATTATTTTAGATATTGCTAAAAATAAAATAGATAATGAATATGGAATTATTGAAATATTACCAGAAAATATTTCTAAAATAAAAAAAGAAGATTATCTAAAGTGTTTAAAATATAAAAATATCTATTATATTTTAGTTGATTCTCGATTAGAGTTTCAAAAAAAATATCCTAAGTTGGAAATTAGAAAACCTACTTTAGAAGAAATAATGCTTATACTAGTGAAAGGAGAATAATCATGAATACTTTAAAAGGATTATTATTAAAAGATTTATATGTATTTAAAAATTTTAAAAGTAATATTATTTTTAGTGTTTTTATGTTTATTTTTTTAATTACCATGGCTTCCTTAAGGATGGATATTTTTACCGCAGGATCTATTTTATTTTTAATTTTCTTTGGTATGAATAGTATTTCCTCTTTTTCTTATGATGAAAATGCGGATTCGGATAAATATTTATTATCGTTACCGATTACAAGAAAAGAAATTGTTTTTACTAAATATTTATTTGTTTTTTTAAATTCTTTTATCTCTCTTTTAATAGGTATTATTATTAGTTTTATTATTACTTTATTAATTCGAGGAAAAATAAATAATATAGCTGATTCATTAAGAGTATGTTTGATTGCTTTTACAAGTGTATCTTTCTTAATGTGTTCTAATTTACCTTGTATTTATAAATGGGGAGTCGAAAAGGGAAGAATGCAATCTGTTATAATTCCTGCCATATTTATTTTCATATTAGGTATTTTTGGTGGTTTATTATTAATGTTTTTTCCTGAGTTATATCAAGATATAGATTTATTATATTTATTTAAAATATCCCCATTTATTTGTGTTATTTTAAATATTTTATTTTATCTTATATCTTATCTAATTTCTTTTAAAATTTATTTAAAAAAATCTATTTAAATATGTTAAAATAGTTAAAAATTATTTAATAAAAATTGGTGTTAGGATAGAAATATAAACACAAAAATATGGAGAGTATGCTAAAATAAATATACAAAAAAAGAAGAAAAATAATGAAAGGAACAACATATGAATGGCAAAGATAACGAATATGAATTTGTAAAAAATTTAAATAATAAAAAAATTAAAAGCTTAAATCCATTATTAAATTCTTTATTAAAATATTTATTTCCCTACGAATCTGAAGATTCAATAATTAAATGTTGGCTAAGCTATTATCCCCAAAAAACGGATATTTTAATTAAAGTTAATTCCCAAATTAAAAGAATAAGCCTTAAAATTGGTAGTAAAAATAGTGTTCATGTAGAACCAGTTAAAGAATTTATTAATTTTTTAGCCGAAAATAATGTATCTAAAGAAAGCATAGTGGAATATTTAAAATATCATTATGCTGATGGAACCATTGATGAAAGTGGAATCCAAAGAACAGCTGTTGTAGAATTATAAAAAACGTCATCAAAAAGAAATAGATAAAATAAATCAAGAATTAAATAATGTAGAATTATTAAAAAAAGCAATAAATCGTTTTGTTATTCAAGGTAATAATTCTAATTTTAAAATAGATGCTATCGTTTATGGAAGTGTCAATGACTTTTTATGGTTAAGTAGGAAAGGAATTTTAGAAGTTTTATTAAGAAAGAAAAATAATTATTCAACAGGAGTTCATTTTAGTAATTTATTTGTTCAACCTCAAAATAGATGTTTAAATTATAATAAAAAATACGAAAGTGCCCGTAATAATATACAAATAAAATGGTATGGATTATTTGATGATATTATAGAAACTTTGTATTATAAAAAAAATATAAATGTATAATTTCCAAGCTATAACGTGGATTAATAAAAAAATCAGCTTTTGAAACTGATTTTATTTTAATTATGGAGCGAGTGATGGGAATCGAACCCACGTTATTAGCTTGGAAGGCTAAAGTTCTACCATTGAACTACACTCGCAAAACAATTTATGTACCTAATTATAACATAATTTATATAAAATTCAACATTTTTATGCTTACATTTCCCAATTTATAACGAAAACATCCCATTTAATTAACCTTTTACATTGCAATTTTAAACTTTTATAGGTATACTAATCATAAATTAAAAGGAGTGGTTTATATGGAAAGAAATTTTACAGAGCAAGAATTAGTAAGAATCGAAAAAGTCGAAAAAATAAGAGAAACTTGTAATCCTTATCCAGATAAGTATGAGAAAACCCATAGTCTAAAAGACGCTAGTTTATTAGAAGATGGTACCAAAGATGTTCGCCTTGCCGGAAGAATTGTTTTTGCTAGAAAAATGGGAAAATTATCTTTTGTTAAAATTAGAGATATTGAAGGTTGTATGCAACTAGAATTTAAAATTGATGAAGTTGGAGAAGAAAAATATGACTTCTTTAAAAAATTAGTTGATATAGGTGATTTTATCGGGGCTGAAGGAGAAATATTTACAACTCAAACTGGGGAAAAAACTTTAAGAGTTCATAATTTTACCTTTTTAGGCAAAGCTTTAAAACCATTACCTGAAAAATTCCATGGTTTAACTGATACTGAAACTAAATATCGGGAACGTTATGTCGATTTAATAATGAATGAAGATACTAGAAAAGTATTTTTAGGACGTAGTAAATTATATGCTTATATTCATAAATTTTTAGGAGAAAATGGTTTCTTACAAGTAGAAACTCCAATTATTCAAACTGCAGTATGTGGGGCTTCAGCTAGACCTTTCTATACTCATCATAATGCTTTAGATATTGATTGTAATTTAAGAATAGCTCCGGAAACTTACTTAAAACAATGTATTGCCGCGGGATATGATAAAGTATATGAACTAGCTAAATGCTTTCGAAATGAAGGAATGGATCCGGAACATTTACAAGAATTTACCCAAATAGAATGGTATGCATCTTATTGGAATTTTGAAGATAACATTAAATTTTATCAAAAATTTATCAAAGGTCTACTTCAAGAATTAATTGGTACAACTACGGTTGAATACCAAGGACACACCCTAGATTTTGGTAAAGAAAATTGGCAAAGAATAAACTATGTTGAAGAACTTACTAAAAAATTAGGTTTTGATTTCTTAGATATCACTGAACCAAGTGAGTTAAAACAACAAATAATTGCTAAAGGTTTATTTACAGCTAACGACTTAGAAGAATATAAAAGTTTAAGTCAAATAATTGATTTCTGTTATAAAAAACTAATTAGAGCTGAAATTATTGAACCAACAATTATCTATAATTATCCAGCTGTATTAATTCCACTAGCCAGAAGAAATGATCATAATCAAAAAATAATTGATGTTTTCCAGGTATTAGTTTGTGGAACAGAATTATGCAAAGCCTATAGTGAATTAGTTGACCCCGTAATTCAAAGAAAAGCTTTTGAAGATCAACTAAAGGCTAAAGAACAAGGTGATGAAGAAACTATGGATATGGATGAAACCTTCTTATCAGCGATGGAACAAGGTATGCCTCCAATATCTGGTTTAGGTTTTGGAATAGATCGTTTAATGATGATAATTTTTAATCAACAATCCGTTAGAGATGTAGTTTTATTTCCTTTAATGAAACCAATTGATTAAAATTTCACTTAAATTTCAAGAAAAAAAGGCAAATTCGTCTTTTTTTTATATTAAATTGTGCTATAATTCTTGATAGGAGGTAAGAAAATGAAAAAGATTAAAAAGATGTTTGAAAAGAATGACTTAATAAAAATTACTTTAATAGCAGTTTTAATAACTATTGCTTTGACTTGGATTATTCCCGCAACTCAAGTAAGCAGTTATTCATCAACTGGTTATACTGAAGCAGAAATGGGACGACTAGGAATAGTAGATATAGCATTATCTGGCTATTATGAACTAAATTTCTTTGTACAACAAATATTTGTTATTTTAGCCATTGGTGCATTTTATGGTATTGTATCCAAAACTAGTAGCTATCAAGCTTTTATTTCTAAATTAGCTAAAAAGTTTAGAAATAAAACTAAAATGTTTGTAATTGGTGCTTCATTATTTATTACACTTTTAACCACCTTTACAACTCATACTTTAGTTCCAATAGTATTTATTCCATTTATTGCTAGTATTGCTAGTAAATTAAAATTAGATAAACTAACAACTTTCTTAAGTACTTTTGGAGCTTTACTTGTAGGTGTTTTAGGAGCAACTTATGGAACTGATAGTTTAGTTTATTTCATTCAATATTTAAGCACCTATAGTTCTACATTTAAAATTGATTTAGAAGTTGCTATTCGTTTTGGAGTATTAGCAGTATCTTTCCTAATATATAGCTTATTTACAATACTTCATATGAAAAAAGTAGAAAAGAACTCTAAAGCAGGAGAAGAATATGAAGACTTATTTGAAAGTGATGTTACAGTTTCTAATAAAGTTAAAACTTGGCCAATAGCACTTTGCTTTTATGCCTTATTAATTTTATTAGTATTAGGTTATGTTAATTGGAGTAATTTTGGTATTACAACATTTTCTAATTTTCATAATTGGTTAACCAATTTAAGTATTTCTACTAGTGAAAAAAGTTATACTATTATAAGTTATATTTTAGGAACTTATGCTACAGCTTTTGGTAGTTGGGATCCTTATGTAATAGTTGCTTTATTTGGGATACTTCTACTAATTATAGCTTTAGGTAATAGAATAAAAATGGATGATTTTATTGATAATGCTATTGAAGGTATGAAAAAAGTAATTAAACCATTAATTATTTATTCTTTTGTAAATTTAGTATTTATATTTGTCTATTATTCTCCTTTTACAACAACTATAAGTAGATGGTTACTAGGATTAACAAGTGATGGTTCATTTAATCCTTTTATTCCAGCCTTATCTGCAGGTATTACAAGTATCTTTAATCTAGACTTTGGTTATACCGCTTATAGTTTAGGAAAAGTTTTAACTTCCTTTACTGGGCATCTTAATATTATTTATGTTATTTATGTAACCATTACTGGATTAATGGCATTTATAGCTCCAACAAGTGCTACATTAATGCTAGGATTAAGTTATACAGATTTACCATATAAAAAATGGATTAAACATATTTGGAAATTCTTCTTTATTATGTTAGTTTTATTATTAATCTTATTTTCTGTAATGACTTATATGTAAAGATAAGAAGAACTATTGATGAAAAAATAGTTCTTTTTTAATTTACATCAATTTAAAATAATGCTAAGATATAGATAAGAATGGAGAAGATGAAAATGGAAAAAATAGCAAATGGGGG
>CANPZX010000012.1 GCA_947589195.1 uncultured Bacilli bacterium
AGTGAAAGATGATCATTGTAACACTTAATGGAACATTAAAAAATGATGTGTTCCATTTAATTTTTCATTTAATAAAAATAAACATTCAAAATAAGTTATAATTGTCAAAATATCCTTTTTGTGATAGACTATTTTTGAAAAAACAAATGGTCTATTGGTCAAGGGGTTAAGACACCACCCTCTCAAGGTGGTATCACGGGTTCAAATCCCGTATAGACTACCAAATATGTTAAACAAAGCCTTTATCTATGGGGCTTTTTTAATTTTTTTAGTAAGACAATTTCCATCATATTTAACTTAAATTTGACATTTTCTATCTTTTTTGGTAAACTAACAAGCGTGTTTAAAGGGGGAAATGTGATTATGACATTAAAAGAACACCAAAAATCATCTTGGAAAAACGAACAAGAAGTAAATGAATTATATGAAATAATTAGAAAAGATAGTAATATTAGAGTATTATCACCAGCTGAAACTGATAAATTAGTTTTAGATAGATATCTAAATTATCTTTTAAGCTTTGTCGCGCCAGCTAATTTTAATAACTTAAAAGAAAAAGTAGAATCTATAGAAGAAAAGTTTGAAATCCCTATAGCTAAACGTTATGCTTTTCAAACATTAATAATTGATCCTGATTTAATGAATTATTATGAGGCCTTATTAAAAATCTATAATTTACCAATTAAGATAAGCAAAATGTCTAATAATGATTTAAAAAAAGCTATTAGATCTATTATAATGACTTATCCTAAAGTATATTTAATAGATCCTGAACATTTTAAAGCTGCAACATTTGCTTTAAATAATAAAGTAAATTATGCCTTTATAAATGATTTAGAATTACCATTTAGTTTAGAAGATATCTCAAGAAAAGAACAAGAATGGAATGAAACAGTTGCAAAGTTTAAAAATATCGATTTAACTTTACAAGAACTATTTAAAAATAAAAACATTATTGAGTTAAAAATAACTAATATTAAAGATTTATTATCTTACTTAAATCAAGCCCATTTATTAGTTAAATATAATAATAGTTCCGTAAAAGATATTTATACTTTATTTAATTTATCTAAAGATATTAATGAATTATTATATCAATATAAATTAGAATCAACTGAAAATTACCAAAAAGAAGATACATTTTTAAATGAAATGTTAAAACTTGAAGAAATAAAACAAGATTTAACTAAATATGTTATAAATAATCAAGAAAAATATAATCTTGAAACTATTAATTATTTAAGATTAGATGAAAGTATTACAATGGAAAGTGTCTTGGCTAATTTAAATCTTGTAAATTCTTTAATTAAAAAGGGAATGCAAGGAATAACTGATCCAAAGTTAAATAATGAATTAATTAAATTTTATCAAGAATTTCTTAATAAAACTGCCGCGCCAATTAATGATACTAAAGAAAATTTAAATAATAAATTAAATAGTTATTTAACTAAAATAGAAAATTTAGATTTAAAAGTATCAGAAATTAAAGAAGTTATTTATTTTATAGATGATAATCTAAGTGTATTTGAAAATCGTTTTAAATTAAAAATGATTGAAAATTCACTTCGAAAGATTAAAAAAGAGATAAATGCTTGCAATAATCGTCATTATGGTCTTATCTTTGGTGATGATTGCTTAGCTGATTTTAATAATTCTCATCGTTTTAAAGATATAAATAATCAAATTAATGAAACTGTTAAAATGGTTAAAAATTATTATTATACAAAATCTTTAAAAGATAAAAAATTAACTAAACAAAATATTGAAAGTAAGGCTGAACAAGTTAAAACTAATGTTTTAGCGTCTACTAAAAAACAACAAACTAAAATAGCTAATAAGATAACTACGATAAATACATCTTTAACTCAAGGAAAACAAAATATTGAAAGTAAGGCTGAACAAGTTAAAAATAATGTTTTAGCGTCTACTAAAAAACAACAAACTAAACTAGCTAATAAGATAACTACAATAAATGCTACTTTAGCTAATAAAAAACAAAATGTTAAAGATAAAGTAGAAACTAAAATTAATCAAATTAAAGATAGTATGACTTGGAAAAAATTAAGTGTTCGTCTTGGTCTAACTGGTTTATTATTTGTTGTCAGTGGTTCTGTATGTAGTGATGCATTATCCAATTTAGCGGTAGCTAGTAAAGAACCTCAATTAGAAAATAACTTAGAAGATGATAAACAAAATTTAGTTTATGAAGAAAATATTAAAACTTCTGAATCTCTTAAACCATCTCTTAATAAAGTACCTACAGTAAATAATAATGTAAGTTCATTAGATAATGATGCTTTAACTGTTGGTAATCATGCCTATTATTATGGTCAAAGATTAATGCATAAGTTATCTTTAGATAATATCGAAGAATTAGTTTTATTAGAAAATAATTTAACTAATTTACAAAAAGCTATAGCTTCTAAAAATTCAGAAGATATTCTAAATAGTACCAATAATTTATTAAGTACTTGTGAAAATATTAGATTATTAAATGAAACTAAAAAAACTGAACCAATTTCGGTAATCAAAATTGGTGATACTATTGACTTAAATAATGAAGCAATGCTTTATAAAACAGCGGGTAATTTAGTAAATAATATTGATGGAACAATTACTAAATGGGGATCTAATCAATCTTTAGACCGAAAAGTTGATGCTTTAGTTTTAAGTGATGGTACTTCTTCTTATTTAGCTCATAATGAAAATGAACTGGAAACAATGTTAGAACAAGGTTTAACGATTGCTGGAGCTAGAATTATCAATATTTATGGATATGAAGGATACACCTCTTTACAAAATATAGTTTGTGAAGAAAATAATACTTTAAGCCTTCATCTAAACTAGGAATAAACTCCTAGTTTTTTATGTAAAGTTTACATTGTTTTCAAAATATGATATAATTAAATTACATGAGAAAAGGGGATTTTAATGAGAAAGGTTAAAAATATAATATCAAAGGGTATTAAAGGAGGATTAATCTCTCTTTTAGTATTACTTTTAATTAAAGAAAATAGTTTAGAAATTAGTGATGAAGAAATATTAGATACTTCTCATAATAATTATATTGAAGAAGAGAATACTTTAACTATTTCGGATCCTTTAGATGAAATAATTTATAGTTTAGAAGAAAGAGGATATGTTTTAACTAATGAAGCTTTCGAAGCTATTTCTCATAACTATGAAATTACTAGTTCTAAAGAATATACTAAATATTTAGATATTTCTGATCAAAAAATTATTGAAATATATCAAAATATTGCGAATATAGACTTAGATGTTACCCATATCTATGATTATTATAATGAAGAAACTAAAGAGATTGAATATTCCAAATTAATTCCCGTTATTTATTCTAATTCCTTAAATTTAGCTAATACTTATCCAGATATATTTTGCAAAGAAGATATTTCTTATGTTTTAGATTTAGTCCAAAATAAATTAACTAAAGAATTTAACTTAGATAAAAAAGAAATGGCTTGTATCTTAGCTAGAACCTCCTTCGTTTATGATGATACTTTAGATAATGATATCGCGGCCACTTGTACCTGTGATTATGTTAGCCCTTACTATAATAACTATTTAATAACTTTCGCGGGTAATAGTGATACCTTAAGAAATTCTTTAAAAAGTAGAGATTATTTACTTCATGAATTATATCATTTATTTAAAAGTTCTTGTGTTTGTCATAATAATAATTTAAATAATAGTTATATAATAAATGGTTTAGGAGTAGGTCAAATTGATTTTATTAATCCAGATGATACTACGATTATTGATTATGATTTTATTGAAGAAGCTGAAGCTGAAAATTCCCTTGCCCAATATAATATCGAACCTGAATCCTATCGCTTAAATAATTATATATTAGATAATATTAAATTAGCTTTACTTTTAAATAAAGATTTCCAAATGGATACCATCATGCAACAAGATATTAACCATAATCCACTTGCTTTTTTACAAAATTTTTTAGTTAATCCGGAAGATTTGCAAAACAGTTTTATTAATAATGTTTTATTTTTACAAGGATATGATTATTTACTTAGTGAATATAAAGATTATGCTAAACTTCCCAAAGAGATTACAGATCAAATTAATAACTATTTAACTGATTTAATAAGTTATTCTCAAACTGAATTAATGCGCCAATTTTTCAATAGTTTAGTTATTTATACCGATAATCATGAATATAATGAAGATTTAAATAATTATTTAATTAGTTTATTTTATCATCGTTTAATCGGGGGACAAGAAATTCTTAGATTAGAAAATAATATTCCATTAAGTGATTCTTATAATACTATCGTTAACACTAACTTTGAAAAGATGGTTGCTAATTATCTAGTATATCTACAAAATAAAAATATAAATAATCAATCTTTAACTACCTATTTATTTACTAACGATTATTTAGATTTTACTATATTAGATTATCAAACAACTATTGCGGAAGATAAAAAAGCCTTTTTAAATAAAATAACTTCTGAATTAATAATTGATGATGATGCTTTAGTCTTAAAAAAATAAATTAATTATGTTACAATACCAATAGGTGTTATTTATGTTTGAAATAAAAGATTTAACAGTTAAAGTTTTAGATAAAACCATTTTAGAAGATTTGAATTTAACAATTAATGATGGCGAAATTCATTGTTTAATGGGACCAAATGGGGCCGGGAAGAGTACTATTTCCAAAGTTATTATGCGTGATAACCATTATACTATAACTAAAGGAACTATTTTTTATAAAAATTTCGATTTAACTAAGATGGATACAACTGAAGTAGCTCGAAAAAAAGTATATTTAATTAGTCAAAATCCAATTGAAATTGCGGGGATAACTAATGCGGAATTATTACGTACGGCTTTAAGTGATAATAATGAACTAAATGAAAATATTTTAGAATTTAATCGTCATTTAAAAGATATATGTACTAAATTAGCTATTCCCAATGATTTTATTCATCGCGATATTAATTATAATATGAGTGGGGGCGAAAAGAAAAAAAACGAACTCATGCAAATGTGGATGTTAAAACCCCAATTTATAATCTTAGATGAAATTGATAGTGGCTTAGATGTTGATGCTTTAAAAATAGTCGCTTCTTCTCTAAAAGAATACTATGATGAATATAAGCCTAGTATTTTAATAATAACTCATCATCCTGGGCTTTTAGAAATTCTAAAACCCGATTATGTCCACGTTTTAAATAAAGGTAAGATAGTTAAAAATGGTGATTATAGTTTAGCTTTAAATATTTTTCATGATGGTTTTGGGGCAAGCATTATGAGTAGGGAAGATTTTCATGAATAAAATAATAGTAGAACAAGATGAATTAGATCTCCAAGATAAAAAAATAAAATTAGAAATATTAACTAATCATACGACCTTAAATATCTTTAATGAAAATTATTTAAAAATCGATAATTTACCCAATCAAACTAACTTAACTATCAATTTACAAAATAATAGTTTTTTAACTATTGATTTAGCTTTAAGTCTTTCTAATCATGAAATAAATATTATTTTGAATAATGGATGTAATAGTACCTTAAATTTAAATATGGCCACAACTTTTACGGGAATAAACAATTTAACCATTAATAGTGAAATAAGTAAAGATAACTCTTTTACTAATATTCGTTTTCATGGAGTTTCTGAAAATGGTAGTTTAAATATTTTAGCTACAGGTAAAATATTTAAAAATACTCAACATAATAAATATTTAGAAGATATAAGTATTATTACCGATGATTATAATTGTGTTAAAATAATGCCTGATTTAATTATTGATAGTGATTCTGTTGAAGCTAATCATAAAGCGACGATTGCTCCAGTTAATGAAGAAGAATTATTTTATTTAAAAAGTAAAGGTTTAACTAAAGAAAAAGCCATAACTTTAATAAAAAATGGTTTTTTAAATAGTATTATAAGAAAAATAGATGAATAGGAGGTGAGTAATATGCACAGAGAAGATTTTCCTCTATTAAATGAAGATATAATTTATTTCGATAATGGGGCAACTACTCTAAAACCTAAATGTGTAATTGCAAAAACAGTAGAGTATTACGAAAAATATGGGGCCAATGCTCATCGTGGGGACTATGATATTTCCTATAAAGCTAGTGAGGAATATGAAAATACGCGGGAATTAGTTAAAAAGTTTATTAATGCTCGCCATTTAGAAGAAATTATTTTTACCGCGGGAGCTACTGAATCATTAAATCTTGTCGTGTTAGGTTTCTTTAAAAAGTTTTTAGAAGCTGATGACGAAGTTTTAATAACTAAAGCGGAGCATGCTTCTAATGTCTTACCTTGGTTTAACTTAGTTAAAACTAATGGCATCAAAGTTAATTACATTCCTTTAGATGATAATCATTATGTTACTTTAGATAACTTAAAAAAAGTTATTACACCCCATACCAAAGTAATCAGCCTAGCTTATATTACTAATGTTTTGGGGGATATGCGGCCGATTAAAGAAATTGTGGAATTTGCTCATCAAAATAATATATTCGTGGTCGTTGATGCTGCTCAAAGTATAGGACACATAAAAACGGATGTGCAAGCCTTAGATGTCGATTTTCTAGCCTTTTCGGCTCATAAAATGTGTGGACCAACCGGAGTAGGAGTTTTATATGGTAAAAAAGAATTATTAGAAGAATTAGAACCTCTTATTTTAGGAGGAGGAATGAACGAATCTTTTGATAATGAAAATGAAGTATACTATAAAGAACTACCGGCCAGATTAGAAGCTGGTACTCCGAATGTCGCGGGCGTCATTGCCTTTGGGGAAGCAATAAAATACTTAGAAGATATTGGCCTTGAAAATATCGAAAACTATGAAAAACAACTTCGTAAGTATTTAGTTGATAAACTAATTGATATTCCGCATATAGATTTAATAAATATTGAAAGTGACAGTGGTATCGTCTCTTTTAATGTCTCGGATATCTTTAGTCAAGATGTGGCTTATTATTTAAATAAATATAATATATGTGTCCGGGCGGGTAGTCATTGTGCTAAAATCCTAAAAAAAGAAACAAATGTCAAAAATTCAGTTCGCGTAAGTTTATATTTTTATAATACTTTTGAAGAAATAGATGAACTAGTTGATTTACTAACTGATAAAGATAAAATATTAAAGGAGATGCTCTAAATGGATGAAGATTTACGCCGCGAAATATTATTAGATAATTATCAAAATCCTAAAAATAAAGAAACTGTAAATGATGAAAGATACTTAAAAGTTAATTCTAATAATGAATCTTGTATTGATAATATAGATATTTTTTGTTTATATGAAGATGGTATTATTAAAGATATTAAATTTGATGGGGAAGCCTGTGCTATTTCTACTTCTTCAACTTCGATTATGATTAAAAATTTAATTGGTAAAACTAAAGAAGAAGCCGAATATTATATCCAAAACTTTGAAAATATGGTTAACGAAGAAGAATATAATGAAGATATTTTAAATGAAGGTTTAGCTTATAGTGAAATATATAAACAAAGTAATCGGAAACATTGTGCTTTACTTCCTTATATAGGGATTAAAAAAATACTTGAAAAATTAGAAAAGTAAGAATCTTAAAAAATTCTTATTTTTTTAAGTCTTAAATATATTTATTTTTCATAATATTAATTAGAAAAGAGGGATATTATGAAAAGTATAGTACCATATCAAAAAGAAATAAAATTTAAAAGTAAAATTGCTGAGATTTGTAGTATATCATTAGAACATGATTTAAATATCAAAGAAAATGATATTGAAGGTAATTTTATTGTTAGTGGGGAATACAAAAGTCATGAATTAAGTGTTAATAAAGAGCCATTTAATTATAAATTACCTTTTAGTATTGAAATTACTGATAATATAATAAAAGAATCAATTGATTTTGAAATAAATGATTTTACTTATGAAATAATAAGTGATGATACTTTAAAAGTAGATATTGAATTTACAGTCTTGGCAACGGAAAATGAAAAAGTAGAACAAAGAGAAGAAGAAATAAGAGAAATAAATGAAATGTTTTTAGAACCAGATTTATTAACTGAAACGTCGCTTCAGGAACCAGAAATTCTAAAGGAAGTTATGAAAGAAGAAGATGATCCGGCTGCTAAAGAGGAAGAAGAAGTTTTGCCGGTTACTACGGAAGAGGAAGAAGTTAACGATTCAGTCGAACGTTTAGATGAAATGAGTGAAGATTTAATTATTAATAGTGCAAGTACCAAAAATGATGAATATGCAACCTATCACATACATATAGTAAAATCAGGCGATACTGTAGAAACTATTTGTAGTTTATATAATGTCGATGTAAATACTATAAAAGAATATAATAATATGGAAAATATAAATATTGGGGAAAAAATAATAATTCCAGAAATTGATGAATAATTCTATTGAAGTATTAAAAAAAATATATAAACCCTATAAATATACCATAATTGGTAAAGCCCTTATTTTAAATACTACTAGTGGGGATTTGGTAATCAAAGAAAAAAATGATAAAAATATTAAAGAATTATATAACTATTTAGCTAGTCGTAATTTTAATTCTTTTCCCCCTTTAATAGATGATACCCGAGCTGAAATTAATGTTTTTACTTATGAAAAAGATACCCTTATGCCTAAAGAACAAAAAGCCCTGGATTTAATTGATTTAATAGCTTCTTTACATAATAAAACTACTTATTATAAAACTGTAACTGTTGATTCATTTAAAGAAATTTATGATAATATTAACTCTAATATTGAATATTTAAAAAATTATTATGAATCTTTATATAATAATTTAAAGCATGAAATATACATGTCTCCGGCTAGCTATTTATTAATGCGAAATATTTCGAAAATCTTAGAAGCTTTAGCTTTTTCCAAAAGAGAATTAGATAAATGGTTTGATTTAGTAAAAACAAGTGAAAAAAAACGGGTAAGTTTAATTCATAATAATCTAGAAATAAATCATTTTATTAAAAATGAACAAGATTATTTAATAAGTTGGGAGAAATCTCGAGTTGATAGTCCGATTATGGATTTAATTAATTTTTATCATAAAGAATATTTTAATGTTAATTTTGCTATTTTATGGGAAAGATATTTAGAAAAGGTTAGCTTGACTGAAGATGAAAAAAAATTATTTTATATAATTATTGCTTTACCAAAAGAAATAAATTTAAATGATACCGAATTTAATTCTTGTAAAATAGTAAGAGAATTATTAGATTACTTATATATTACTGAAAATTTAATAAGGCCATATTATACGGTAGAGTAAAATAATTAAAATAAAAACTTCTAAAAAGAGAATAAAAACATTAAAACGAAGTGGTAATATTAAAGTTATTAATACTTGATAAAAGATTAAAATACATAAAGCAAAAATAGCTAAGACGGTAAATACCCCACCGCCTTTTTTATTTGGTCTATGAGGATAATTACAGTTATTCATTATAAATCACCTAACATATTATATGCCTAAAAATATTTCTTTTGATAGACTTTACAAATAACCTAAATTTCCCTATAATAATGATAATAGGAGCTGATTTTAAATGGCTAAAAAGGGCTTTGTTTTTGTCGAAACTATTATTGTCGTGGCTATTTTAACTATTGCCCTTTTAATGATTTATTCCTCTTATAGTGCCTTTGTTATAAATAGTAATACCAGACTTAAATATGATGATCCGGTATTTATGTATCGAACTTATTATTTACAAAAATTATTAAAAAATTCTCGTTTAGATTTAGTAGCCATGAATTTAAATTTAAGTACTAATCAAGTATTAGAAAATTTTAATTGTAGTAATAGTGGTTTATTTATAAATTCCGCTGATGATATAGGTATTTGTGAAAATATAGTTAGTGAATTTCATATTTCTAATATGTATTTAACTTTTAATGATTTATCTTTTTTACAAGAATGTACTTCTAGTACAGGAAAATGTAATGCTTTAAATTTAATAGGTAGTGATATGGCTAGTTATATAAAAACTATTGGAGGTAAAGGAAAATCTGGTTATCGTTTAATTTTAGAATTTGCTGAAAATTCTGATGGTAGTATTTGTAGTGATGTTAATAAATGTCAGTATTATTATGCTAATATAAGTTTAGGAGATACGTTATGAATAAGAAAGGTATGACATTAGTAGAATTAATTATTAGTATTGCTTTAATTTCGATTGTTTTAATCTTTCTTTTTAGTTTATTAAGTGATGTTAAATATATGAATACTAATCGTAATTTTGCTTTATCTAATCAACAAAAAAGAGCTATTATCTTAAAAAGAGTCCAATCTGATTTTATTGATCGCCGGTTAAGTGGCTTAACTGATCGTAGTAGTAGTGATAATATTGTCATCGATTTTCGTTTTTTAGATGGAACAACTTCTACTTTAGGTTTTTATAAAGATGGTACAGGTTATTATATAAATTATAAAAATAGTACTCAAGAAGAAAAATGGTATTTAAGTGTAGATAATACGACAACTAAAATAGCTTTTAATTGTGCTAAATATATGTTGATTACCGATCCAACTATTAGTAATTATTTTGCTCTTAAATTTACTATTCCCGTAATTGCTAAAAGTAGTGATGCTAATTTTATTGATGATTTTGAATTTACTTATGTTGGCCTAAAAGAAGAAGTAAATTTAGCTAATTTTCCTAATAAATCTAGTCTAGGTACATATAATATAAATACTTGTGGCTAATATTACTTGCCAAATTCGAGCTTCTAAAAAAGTTTTATAAGAAATATCATTTGGTATAATTCCTTTTATTTGGGAATGAATACTTAATCCTCCAAAAGAAATAAAAATAATCGCGACGATTTCTTTAAAATACATATTAACATTAAGTACTGCTAATTTATTTAAACCTCCAGTTATTTCCAGTAATCCATTAAAAAAACAATTAATTAAACTATTGGGCCAAATAATATTAATTCCTTCACTTAAAACTAAATAAAATATAATAGTACCCATAATACTTAATAAAGTATTTAAACTTTTTTTAATACTTTTAGTTAAAGTTATATTAAAAGTTTCTTCTTTAATTTTAAGTGGTAAAGTATTAGAATATTTAAATTTTTTAAAATAAAAAGCTATTAATAAATTACTAAAATAACAAATACTAATTATTTTTAAAGTAATTAAATTATGATGAAAGATATTATTTAACATTTGATATAAAAATAACGGATTAATAAAGAAAGCATAAGCTAATATAACTTCGGCTTCATCTTTAGTAATTAAATTATTTTCTAAACAATTATTTATAATATAAGCATTGGTAGGTGTACCCGAAAAAATGGCCATGATAAAAATATAAGTAGCCATTGGTCCCATTTTAAAAAATTTAAAAAAAAATTTTCCAACTAATTTATTAAGATAGATTCCGAAATTATAATTTAAAAGTAAATCATTAATAATAAACATGGGTAAAAGAGTTGGAAAGACATTTAAAAAAAATAAACTAGCTCCCTTTAAAATACATAATTTAAAAGTTTGATTATAAATAAAAAATAAACTTAAAAATAGTAAAATTAACATAATTAAAGTAAAATTTTTTAATTTCGTTTTCATAATATCACTTTCATTTGATATAATTTCATTAGGTGAATAAATATATGATTAATAAATTATATGAACGAGTTAAAAATTACATTAAAGAAAATTATAAGTTTTTAATAGCTTTAATATTTATTTTTGTTTTCTTTTTATATGAACTGCCTTTTGTTATTTATAAACCTGGAGGAATTATTGATTTAGATAGTCGAATTGTTTTAGATGATGGTTATGATAGTAGTGGTTCAATAAATATGTGTTATGCTTCGATGGTTAAAGGGAATATTCCTTTTGTTTTACTTTCATTTTTTATTCCTAATTGGGATTTAGTTAGTAGTAAGGAAATAACTTATGAAGGGGAAGATATTGATGAGGCGATTAAAAGAGATCGGGTATTTTTAGAAAATGGAATAGATAATGCTATTTTTAGTGCTTATAAGTTAGCTAATAAAGAAATAAAGATAACTAAGACTGATTTAGAAATTATTTATATTGATAAAGATGCTAAGACTAATTTAAAAATTGGGGATATTATTTTAAAAGTAAATGATTTAGAAGTTGAATCTTTAACTAACTTACAAGAATATCTAAATAATTTAAAGCAAGATGAAGAAGTAAAAATAACTGTTTTAAGAGATGATAAAGAAATTGATTGTACGGCTAAGTTATATAATTTAGAAGGTACTTTAAAAATGGGTATATCGATTATTAACCATTATGAATATGAACTGGATCCCAAGATAGATGTTAAAACTAAAGCTAGTGAATCTGGTTCTAGTGGAGGCTTAATGACCTCTTTAGCAATCTATAATTCTTTAGTTTCCGAAGATATTACGAAGGGAAGAAAAATTGTAGGTACTGGTACTATTGATATGGAAGGAAATGTTGGTGAAATTGGGGGAGTTAAATATAAACTTTTAGGAGCCGAGAAAAATAAAGCTGATATCTTTTTATGTCCCAAAGAAAATTATGATGAGGCTATCAAAGTAAAACAAGATAATAATTTAAAGTTAGAAGTTATCGCGGTTGGCACATTAAATGAAGCCATCATGGCTTTAAAATAAATAAAATTGTAAAAAATACCTTTTCAAAATTTAAATAATAGATTATAATTGTTATAAAGTAGAAATAGTATGGTGATAGAAATGATAAATGGTATGGCTTTGAAATATCGAGTTTCTTTGGCAATTATTGCTGTTTTATTTGCTATTTGTATGCTTTTAGGTAGTTCTTATGCCTTATGGCAAATAACGGAAATTCAAGATACAGAAAACGTTATAACCTCTGGCTGCTTTGAAATAGAATTTACTGAAGGAGAAAATAGTAAAATTAATTTAGATAATCAATATCCTATTAGTGATCAAAAAGGTTTAAAATTAAAACCTTATACTTTTACCATAACTAATAAATGTACTGTCAAAGCTAATTATACTGTTTATTTAAATGTTATGAAGATAACTACAAATGAAAAGACCAATATTATGGGGTCAATTCCTGATAGTAATATTAAATATTCTTTAAAGAAAGTTGGTGCTAGTGGAACAGTTGCTAATTCTTTAATATCAGAAAAAACTACAAATCCTGATACTTCTGCTTTTCAAGATCACAATAATATTTCTAAATCTTATATTCTTGATGAAGGGGTTTTAAATGGTGCCACAGCCACGGAGGATGGATCAATAACTGCTGATGGTGGAAGTGTCACTTATGAATTACGTTTATGGATTGATGAAAAAGCAACAACAACGATAAACAATCATCGCTTTGAAGCGCAAGTTGCAACTATTGCTCGAGCTACCAATTATCAATCACAATCATAGTCCTAATTTGACATTTACTAGACAATATGCTATAATATTCCCTGTTTAAAGGGGGATTTTTTTTATGAAACAATATTTAAATAGAAAAACATTAATGACTACTAAATTAGCTTTATTATCTTCTTTATTAGCCTTAAGTTTAAATGGTTGTGCTAAAGAAAATAGGGAATCTTTAGACTATTTAGAAAGCGAAGAAAAACTAGAAGAATTAGTAGCTACACCTATTGATAAGCCTAAAGAAACAACTATTCCTAAAGATACTTTAAAACTAGCTTTACTTTGGAATCAAAAAGGTACTTTAGAATATCGGGTTATTAAATTTGATGATGAGATAAATGGCGAATTTATTAATACCAATTTACAAGTAGAAACCCGGACATTTACTTCTTTAAGTCATGAACATGAAACGCGAACAATTATTGATTATAACTATTATGTCGAAGATAAAGAAAATAAATATTTATATCGCAATTGTTCTAATGCTCTATATTTAGATAATATTTATACTATTCCGGATTATAACTTACAAGGCTATTATGGCATAATGGATTTAAATACTTTAGATTTACCAGGTAGATTTAAAATTCAAACAGAATATAGCTTAGAAGATATTAAAGAATTAGAAAGATTATTAAATGAAGGACTTTTAGACCTTAATCAGCCAGAAGAACAATATAATATAAATGACTTGACTTTAGTTAAAACACCTACCGAATATATAATCTTTGATCATCATAATGCTTTATATTTAACTGATGTCTTTAATCCAGTAAAGAAAGATATCTATTATGATGTCAGTGTTTTAGATAAGACGAAAGCTTTAAAATATGAAAGAAGTGTTAATTTAGATTCTTTAGATGTTGCTTATATAAATGATTATAATTTAGTAGGTCCAACCTCAAGTATAAAAGAGGAAAATAAAGAATATCAAAATCAACCTTGGGAAATATTAAATTTAACTGATTATTTAAATAGTACCCAAAAAATAGTAGGTAAGCTAACATTTACCGAGATAGAAGAATTAACGAAAGAATTAAACGAAAGTGTTAAATTAAAGTTAAATTAAGAAAAATAGGACATTTTGTTGACAACATGCTTTTGCGTGTTGTTTTTTTTTATGTTATACTAAACTAAGGTGGTAAGAATGACAAAATATGATGCATCATCAATTAAAATCTTAGAAGGTCTAGAAGCAGTACGCAAAAGACCAGGGATGTATATTGGTTCCACAGATAAAAGAGGTCTTCATCATTTAGTTTGGGAAATAGTTGATAATTCGATAGATGAAATTATAAATGGGTATGGGGACCGAATTAAAATTACTTTAAATAAAGATTTAAGTATTACAATAAGCGACAATGGCCGGGGAGTACCCATTGGGATGCATGCTTCCGGTAAGAGTACACCAGAAGTAATTTATACGGTTTTACATGCTGGTGGTAAATTTGAAAATGCCGGTTATAAAGTAAGTGGGGGCTTACATGGCGTGGGGGCAAGTGTTGTTAATGCTTTATCCAAAAAAATGGATGTTACGATATATACCGATGGTAAAATCAGTAATATTCGATTTTTTGATGGCGGAAAAGTTGAAAGCCCTTTAAAAACCATTGGTGAAACCAAAAAAACTGGGACGACCGTTACCTTTTTACCTGATTATGAAATGTTTAAAAATGCTTCCTTTTCCTATACGACAATTGCCGAAAGAATGCAAGAAAGTGCTTTTTTACTTCCTAATTTAACAGTTGAAATAGAAGATGAAGAAGATAATAAACATCAAGAATTTCATTATGAAAATGGTTTAATTAGTTTTGTGGATTATATCAATGAAGGGAAAAATACTTTACATAAAGTAATAAGTTTTAATGGAACTAAAAATGATATTGAAATAAATATTGCAATGCAATATAACGATTCTTATAATGAAAATATTTTAAGTTTTGTTAATAATGTTAAAACTATTGATGGTGGTAGTCATGAAGTTGGTTTTAAAACGGGAATAACGAAAGCTTTTAATGATTATGCTAAAGCTAATAATTTATTAAAGGGGAAAGATGGCAATTTAGATGGTAGTGATGTAAGAGAAGGTTTAAGTGCAGTGATTAGCTTAAAAATACCTGAGAATCTTTTACAATTTGAAGGACAAACTAAAGGAAAATTAGGAACTCCCGAAGCTAGAAGTATTACTGAGAGTATTACTTATGAAAGTTTAAAGTTCTTTTTAGAAGAAAATAGAGAAATTGCCCTGACTATCTTAGATAAAGCAATGAAAAGTAAAGTGGCGAGAGAAGCGGCGAGGAAGGCAAGAGAAGCGGCGCGAAAAGGGGTTGGAAAAAGTAGCAAAGAAAAAATCTTAAGTGAGAAATTAGTAAGAGCAACCGGTAAAGATTATAAGAAAAATGAACTTTTCTTAGTCGAAGGAGATAGTGCTGGTGGTTCAGCTAAAACGTTTAGAAATAGAGAAACTCAAGCCTTACTTCCTTTAAGAGGTAAAGTTTTAAACTGTGAAAAAGCAAGTGTTCATGATATTGAGGCGAATGCCGAATTAAAACAAATCGAATATGCTATTGGCGCGGGGATTGGGGCAGATTTTGATCCCGAAGAAAGTAATTATGGTAAAGTAATAATTATGACCGATGCCGATGTCGATGGATCTCATATTCAAATTTTATTAATTACTTTCTTTTATCGTTTTATGCGTCCATTAATTGAAAATGGGATGCTTTATATTGCAACTCCTCCTTTGTATTCTATTGAAATTGGCACAAAAGAAAAAGAGTACATAGCTACCGATGAAGATTTAGAAGAACGTAAGAAAACTTTAAAAGGTAATTATAAAATTCAACGGTTTAAAGGACTTGGAGAAATGGATGCCGATGAGTTATATACAACTACCATGGATCCCGCTCATCGTCGATTATTTCGGGTTAACTTAACTGATGCGGCTTTGGCCGAAAAAAGGATTCATCTTTTAATGGGAGATCAAGTAGAGCCGCGGAAAGAATGGATTAACGAAAATGTCGACTTTACTTTAGAAGATGATTTTAGAAAATAGGTGAGGAAGATGCGGAAGAAAGAAACAACCAAAGATATAGTTGAAAAAATATTTGATTATAGTTTAGAAGAAATTATGGAAACGGGTTTTGCAAGATACTCGAAAGAAATAATTCAAGAACGAGCTCTGCCGGATGTAAGAGATGGTTTAAAACCTGTCCAAAGAAGAATTTTATATGCGATGTATGCCTCTAATTTTACGCATGATAAACCTTACCGGAAGAGTGCGAGAGCAGTTGGAGATATCATGGGTAAATTTCACCCTCATGGTGATTCCTCAATTTATGAAGCCATGATTAGAATGAGTCAAGCTTGGAAAATGCGGGAATGTTTTATCGATGTGCATGGTAATAATGGTTCAATTGATGGTGATGGACCAGCTGCGATGCGTTATACCGAATCAAGATTATCTAAATTTGCTGAGGTAATGCTTGATTCAATCAATAAAAATACCGTCGAAATGACTTATAATTTTGATGATACAGAACTAGAACCAACTGTTTTACCAGCGGGATTTCCGAATCTTTTAGTTAATGGTTCGACTGGGATAAGTGCGGGTTATGCGACCAATATTCCGACCCATAATTTAGGGGAAGTAATTGATGTCACGATTAAAAGAATCGAATCTCCTAATTGTAAGTTAGAAACCATTATGGAAATAATGCCAGGACCTGACTTTCCTACCGGGGGCGTAATTGAAGGAAAAATGGGCCTTATTGATGCTTATACTAAAGGAAAAGGTAAAGTAATTCTAAAAGCCGATTGTGAAATTATAAAAAACGGTAGTAAACAGCAAATAATCGTTCATTCTATTCCTTATGAGGTCATAAAAGAACAATTAATAAAAAGAATAAATGAAATTAGAATTGATAAAAAAATTGAAGGGATAAATGATGTCATTGATGAATCCGATTATGAACATATGGCCCGGATTGTCATTGACTTAAAAAGTAATGCTAATGCGGAATTAATTCTCAATTATTTATATAAAAATACTGATTTACAAATTAACTATAACTTTAATATGGTAGCGATTGTAAATAGACGTCCTAAATTAGTGGGAATTTTAGATGTTTTAGATGCTTTTATCGCTCATCAAAAAGAAGTTGTCAAAAGAAGAACCAAATTTGATTTAGAAAAAGCGAAAGTTAGTTTTCATATTTTAGAAGGTTTAATTAAAGCCATAAGTATCTTAGATGATGTCATAAGAGTTATCCGAGGTAGTAAAAATAAAAGTGATGCCATTACTAATTTAGTTAATGAATTTGCCTTTACTCCGGAACAAAGTAAAGCTATCGTAGAATTACAATTATATCGTTTAACTAATACGGATATTGTTGCTTTACAAGAAGAAATGGATAAACTGGCTAAAAACATGAAAATATGGGAACAAATACTAAATAATGAAGAAGCTTTAAAACATGTTATGAAAACAGAACTTAAAATTATTAAAAAAGAATTTGATAATCCTCGAAGAACTAAAATAAAAGATGAAATTACGGAGATAAAACTTGATATGAGTGAAATGGTTCCTAAAGAAAATGTAGTTGTCGTTATTACTAATGAAGGTTATATTAAAAGAGTAAGTAGTAAAAGTTATGCGGCGAATATGGAAGAAGAAACAACTCTAAAACCAGGAGATTTCGTGACGGGTTTATATGAAGTTTCAACCCAAGATGTAATTTTATTCTTTACTAACTTAGGTAATTATTTATATATTCCAGTTCATAAAATACCAGAAGCTAAATGGAAAGAGTTAGGTAAACATATCAATAATATTATTCCTTTAAGTACGGATGAAGAAATAATAAAATCAATTGTTATGAAAGGTAATAATAAAGAAATAATTACGACAACTAAATTAGGTATGGTTAAGAAAAGTCTGATGAAAGATTATGAAGTATCACGTTATTCGAAACCAATGACAGCCATTAAATTAAAGGAAAATGATGAAGTTGTCGATGTTTATTTAAAACAAGATAATATTATTATTGTCAGTCAAAATGGTTATTATGTTAATTTTAAAGAAAATGAAATACCACTTACGGGTGTTCGTTCTAGTGGGGTTAAAGGAATTAACTTAAAAGATGATTATGTGGTAAGTGCTTCATCCTTTAATGATGAAGATTACTTAGATGTCTTTACTAATCATAATACTGCGAAAAGAATTAAAATGACGGATTTAACTTATACGGGAAGAGCGAAAAAAGGAAATAGTTTAATTAAAAAAGTTAAATCAACAGATTATAAAATTGTTAAAGCTATACCTTTAAATACGAAAGATATCATTTTAGTCAAATCAGATAGTCAAGTAAAAGAACTTAAAAATAGTGATGTATCAATCATGGATACGGTAAGTACCGGGATGATGATTACGAAACATAAAGTTGATGCGATTGAAAAGAAACCTTCCTTTAAAACTTATTTAAATGATACTCCTGAAAAAATTGAAGAACTTACTATTGATAATTTTATTGAAGATTTTAAAATATAATCGTTTTTATCACCTATTAGCATAAATTATAATAGGTGATTTTTTATGTCAAAGAAAGATGAATTTAAAGTATTTGCAAGTAAACACCCAGAACTAGTTAAATATATTAAAAGTGGGGAAATGACTTGGCAAAGTTTTTATGAAATTTATGATATTTATGGGGAATCGGATAATGCTTGGGATAGTTATTTAAAAAAAGAAACAGTAAAAAATGGAAGTAGTTCAGCCACACCATCTTTTAAAGCGATAACTGATAAATTAAAAAATATTGATATGGACTCGATTCAACACCATATTAATACAGCCCAAAAAGCTTTAGGAATAGTACAAGAGTTAACTAGTAAAGGAACCGCGGCAGCAGCTGGTACCATTGGGGCTAGTGAAGCCATAAGTCCTCGACCAATAAATAAGATTTTCGAGGATTAAAATGGATTTAATTATTCAGCAACAATTAGAAAAAGATATAAAAATGGCCGAATATTTAAAATTAAATTCGGAATGGTATAAAGCTTTAAATAGAGATAGTGATAATTATAAAGTATTTGTGAAAGCAATGAAAGATAAATATCATATTAAAGTAAGTGATAAGATAAGTAGTGCTATTGATAATATTGATTTAATTAATAGTGTAATTGAAACTTTTAAATAAAATATTAATATTTTATTTGCTTATTTAAAATTTCTATTGTATACTAATAATAGTAGTGGAGGATGAAAAAATGAAACTAAATAGAAAAGGTTTTACATTAATTGAATTATTAGCCGTTATTGTAATCTTAGCTATTATAATTGTAATCGCATCAAGTAATGTTGGTGGTTTAATGACTACAGCTCGTAAAAATGCTTTAGCTACTGAAGGAAACTCAGCAATTAAAGGTGCTCAACTCGCTTATCAATCTGCCATTTTAAATGAGGGAATCACTGGTGGAGCTTGTTTTTCGTTAAAATATTTATATGACAAAGGTTATTACACTAAAGGTGGCACTGGAAGTGGTTATACCGGAAGTGTTTTGGTATCTCCTGATGCCAATGGTTTAAATTATACTTATACTTTCTGGATTAGTAATGGCAATTATGTAATTAGTAAGGCTGCTTTCGGAGCTAAAGGTGATACTGCCTCAACTGGAACTAGTGCTAGTGCAGACTGTGGTGGTCAAGGTGCCGCATCTCCATCAGGTAATAAAGTTAAACTATATAATTAAAAATCAAGTTTACACTTGATTTTTTTTATGAGATAATTTCCTTGGTGGTAAAAATGATTTTAGGTTGTCACGTAAATTTTACAAATGAACAATTATTAGGTAGTACTAAATTAGCATTAGAATATGGAGCTAATACCTTTATGTTCTATACCGGAGCTCCTCAAAATACAATTCGAAAAGAAATAGATTCTGAATTAACAAAAGAAGCTCATAAATTAATGCAAGAAAATAACATAAAACTCGAAAATATAATCTGTCATGCTCCCTATATTATTAATTTAGCTAATAATACTATCTCTGATAAATGGGATTTTAGTATCAATTTCTTAAAACAAGAAATAAATAGATGCGAAAAATTAGGAATTAAATATATTGTTTTACATCCTGGTAGTGCCGTTGGTCTTGATTTAAATATCGCCTTGCAAAATATAATTGATGCTTTAAATATAATTATTAAAGATGATAGTAAAGTAATGATTTTACTAGAAACCATGGCTGGTAAAGGAACCGAATGTGGTAAAAATTTAGAAGAAATAAAATATATCTTAGAACATGTAAACTCCAAGAATATTGGGGTATGTCTTGATACTTGTCATTTAAATGATGCCGGTTATAAAATGGATGATTTTGATAACTTTTTAAATCAATTTGAAGAATTAATTGGTATTGATAAAATTCATTGCGTTCATTTAAACGATAGTAAAAATCCCCTAAATAGTCATAAAGATCGCCATGAAAATATTGGCTTCGGTACAATTGGTTTTGCTAATTTAGTAAAAGTTTTAAATCATGAAAAACTAAAAGATGTTCCTAAAATATTAGAAACACCTTATATTGAAGAATATCCTCCTTATAAATTAGAAATAATTAATTTAAAAAATAATAAATTTAACCCTAATTTAAGCACGGATTTAAAAGAACTTTATAAATAATTTTTATATTTAATAGAATATTCCCGAAATAATTTTTGAATCTTTAAAAAATTTTCTTCCGAATACATATGACGATAACGTTCTAAATTTAAAGAATTAGGATTGGCTAAAACATTTTGCCAATTTTTTTTCACAAAAGAATAAGTAAACTCTAACTCATCATTACTTAAATTAACATTATTTTTTAAAGCAAATTTATTAACATCTTCAATAGTTAAACGATTCATAAATCTTTCAATTAAATTAAACATCTAGATCACCTAATATATTGTATGAAACTTCAATAATTTTAAATACTATTAATAGGTGTTTTAAAGTGAAAAAAATATACATTTTAATAATAACTAGTATGTTTTTAATATTTTCTGTTGTTTTATATAATTTAAGTATTAAAAAAAACTTAATTTATCAAAATATCTATGAAAGTTTAAATAATATTTATATTACTTCTTCGTCTACTCCTAGGGGACGTATTTTAGATATTAATGGCGAAGTTTTAGTCGATAATGAGGGTATAAAAACACTAGTTTATCATCAACTACAAAATATTACTTTAGAAGAAGAAATAGCTACTTCATTAAAATTAAGTGAAATAATTACTCTAAATAATGAACCTAATATTTTAGAATTAAAAAAATTTTATTTATTACTTCATCCCGAAATTAATAATAATTTATTAACTAACGAAGAAAAAGAACTATATAATCGGCGAAAGTTAACTAAAGATGATTTAAATAAAATTAAGTTAGATAGAATAGAAGAAAATGATTTAAATAATATGAGTGTTAATGAACAAAAAGCCGCGTTAATTTATAGTTTAATGAATAAAGGTTATGCTTATGAAGCTAAAGTAATTAAAAAAGATATTACAGATATGGAATATACCAAAATAATTGAAGAAAACTTACCAGGGATTCAAATCGAACTTTTTTGGGAAAGAAAATATCTATATGGGGAAGTCTTACGTAATGTTTTAGGTAGTGTGGGTAAAATACCGGCTGAAGAATTAAATACCTATTTAAAAAAGGGTTATAGTTTAAATGACGATGTCGGAATTAGTTATTTAGAAAAACAATATGAAGATTATTTAAAAGGAACCAAAGCTATCTATAAAGTAAATGATGATAATTCTCTATCGTTAATTCAAGAAGGTAAAAGAGGTAATGATTTATATTTATCAATTGATATAAAAATGCAATTAGAAGTCGAAGATATTTTAAAAGAACAAATAAAAAAAGGTAAAGCTTTACCTAATACCGAATATTATAAGGGAAGTTATGTTTTAGTAAGTGAACCAAGTACTGGAGCTATTAAAGTAATGGCTGGTTTAAAATATTTACAAGATGATGTTTTTTTAGAAAGAGAAGTTGATGTGGTTAATTCTTCTTTTACGGTAGGAAGTGTGGTTAAAGGGGCTAGTATGACGATGGCTTATCAAAATAATTTAATTGAAATAGGTAAAAAAATTAATGATTCATGCGTCAAATTATATAATGTTCCAGCCAAATGTTCTTATAAATATTTAGGTTATGTAGATGATATCACGGCCCTAAAAACCAGTAGTAATTATTATCAATTTTTACTGGCCATTAAATTAACAGGTTTAAATTATCATTATGATATGAAACTACCCGTAAGCGAAAGAGAATTTAATATTTATCGTGATACTTTTAAAAGTTATGGTTTGGGTGCTAAAACTGGGATTGATTTACCAAATGAAGCAACCGGCATAACTGGTAAAACTATTGCTCCCGATTTACTTCTTAATTTAGCAATTGGTCAATATGATACTTATACTCCTTTAGGGCTTTTACAATATATCAATACAATTGCGATGAGGGGAAAACGTTTTTCTTTATCTTTAATGCACCAAATAGTTGATAATGATGGCCAAATTATTTTAAGTGCTTCACCTAATTTATTAAATCAAGTAGCTTTAGAAGAAGAATATTATGACCGGATAGAAACTGGCCTTTGGCAAGTCATAAATCTTGGTACTGGGGGAGGTTATGCCAGTCCTAAGTTTAATCCAGTTGGCAAAACTGGTACTAGTGAATCTTATTATGATAGTGATAATGATGGAAAAGCGGATGTTTTAACAATTACCAACACTTTTGCTATGTATGCTCCGCAAGGTAATCCCAAATATTCTTTAGTAGTCGTAAGTCCTAATGTCAGTCATTATAATGGTAAAACTAATTATTTTGCTTATATTAATCGTTATATTAGTAAAGCGGTA
The DNA here is from genome assembly GCA_947589195.1 of uncultured Bacilli bacterium. Taxonomy (GTDB): domain Bacteria; phylum Bacillota_I; class Bacilli_A; order RF39; family UBA660; genus MGBC108787. The sequence continues at coordinate 23,313 of CANPZX010000012.1, forward strand.
AGCGATTATATTTATAGTTTAAATTAAACCAAATAATGGACAATATCCAAGAAATTTGATACACTTATCTTAGAAAAGTGGGATATAAAATGAGTAAGAAAAAAACATTACCTAAAACCAAAAGTAAAAAAGAAAAGAAAGTAACTATTCCTCCTAAATATTTATATTTAACTCAAGGAATATTTGTTCTTCTTGCTTTAGTAATTTTTTATATTTATGGTAAATATTATAATGGGTTTATAAATCTTTGGAATGATTTAAAAAGCGCAACATCTGTTTTAAAGTATGTTTTAATATTCTTTATTATCTTTTTATTAATTTTATTATTAATTAATTTTTATAATAAAAGAAAACAAAATGATCGAGAATTAGAAAGAATAGCTAATAATGATTTAAAAAATGATCAAGATTATCAAGAAGATTTAAAGAATCTTAATAGTACTAGTAATGGTTTAAAATATTTAGTTTGGTTTGTAATTTTTATCTTTGGTTTATTAGTTTTCTGTTCTTTAATTAAATTTTTATTACCGCTTTTAGTAATATATTTAATTCTTTTTATTATTTATCTTATTGTAATTAAGATTTTAGCCCTTAAAATAGGCCAAAAAGGTATTGTCAAAGATAATTAATTTTGCTATAATGATATTACTTCTTTTATGGCGGGATATATCAACTGGCTAGATAGTTCGGTTCATACCCGAAATGTTGAGGGTTCGAGTCCCCCTCCCGCTACCAGATTGATTTAAAACTCGGAAAATACGAGTAAAGATAGAAAACGACTTGTAAAAAAGCCGTTTTTATGTTATTATGAATATGTCAAGGATATCTTGCATAAAATAAAAAAGGAACATTCAATATCGCATGTTGAGTGTTGCCAATATAATTTTGGTTTCACCTAAATCATTGCTGAGTTAGGTGATTTTCTTTTTATATTAAAACTATAAATAGTAATAATACTAATAAGAAGATGAGAATGATTAAAGATAGTATTAAAAAATCCTTCTTGTTCATACTATCGCCTCCCTTCTTTTGATGAAGTTTGGCAATCACCCAACTATTAAATGTTCCTAATATAATTTTAAAAAACGTTTGTTCTTGGCACAATACTTTTGTATTAAATTTTGACAATTAAAAAAACACACTTTCATAATAAATTAATTAAAAATAATTTACATTCATTTTGAAAGATGATATAATCAAAAACAAGAAAAAACGCAAAAAAGGAGTAGTACTAAAACCTCTTAATTTAGTGATGTTCTCGGGTAGTGAAAGAGAATATTAATGTTTTAAGAATGAACCTTTTTAGTTTTGTCGCTTTATCGCGTTAAAAATAAAAGAGCATAGAAAGTTCTATGAATTAAGGTGGTACCACGGATTTTTACTTCGTCCTTAGTTTATAGAACTTTTTTTATAAAAAAGGAGAATTAACAATGAAAGATTATATTAAAGAAAAAGTCTTAGCAGTAATAAATATTCCTGAAGAAAAAATTAAAATTGAAATACCACCAGAAGATAATATGGGAGATTTTAGTATTCAATGTGCTAATTTAAGAAATGAACAATACCACAATCCTTTAGAAATAGCTAATTTAATTAAAGATAACTTTAAAGATGAATTAGGCTATTTTCAAGAAATAAAAACGATGGGTCCTTATCTTAATTTCTATTTAGATTATACCAAATTTAACTCTAAAACTATTTTAGAAATAGAATCAACTAAAGAGTATGGTTCATTAAATCAAGGACATAATGAAGCATTACTTATTGAACATACTTCTATTAATCCTAATGCCGAACCGCATATTGGTCGTTGCCGTAATAGTTTAATTGGCGATTTTTTAAGTAATCTATATGCTTTTACGGGATATCAAGTTGAAAGACATTACTTTATTAATGATATAGGGAAAAAAATTGCTTTATTAGTTATAGGTATTGAAAAATATGGCCTTAAAGATGAAAGTTTTTCGGCTATTTTAGATGTTTATGTCAAAATAAGTAAAGAGGCTACAACTAATGAAAAACTAGAAGAACAAGCTTTCTCTTACTTAAAAGAAGTTGAATCTGGTAATCCAGAAATGATTAATAAATTTAAAGAAATAACGGATAAATGTGTTCAAGGACAACTTAAAATATTTGATAAATTAGATATTCATTTTGATGTCTTTACCCATGAATCTAATTATGTTTACAATAACTATTTAGACGAAATATTAACTAAACTGGAAAATACTGGAAAACTTCATCAAGATGAATTAGGCCGAAAATATGTCGATTTATCAGAATACAATATTCCTACTAAAGAACCAGTTTTAGTCTTAACTCGATCTAATGGTACTTCTTTATATCCGATGCGGGATATTGCATATACAATATATAAAATTAATTTAAATTCCAAACATAACTATATAGTTTTGGGTGAAGACCAAGAAGTTTATATGGCCCAAATAAGCGCGGTATTAGATATATTAGGTTATAAAGCTCCGGAATTAATAAGTTATTCTTATGTCTTATTAGATGGCGGAAAAATGTCAACTTCAGCAGGAACAGTTGTTTTAATAACTGATTTTATGCAAGCTGTAAGAGAAACTTTAAGAAAAGAATTTAAGAAAAGAAATAGTGAAGTCGATGAAGAAAAATTAGACATTCTAGTTAATGCTTGTATTAAATTTACAATGTTAAATGTATCGAAAAAGAAAATCGTTAATTTTAACTTAGAAAATGCTACTAGTTTCACTGGGGAATCGGGAATGTATATTTTATATAGTATAGTACGCGCTAAATCTATTTTAAGAAATAATACTTATGATTTAACTAAGCCTTTAGTTTATCAAAATGCTTTAGAAAATAAAATAATTAAAGAACTAGCTAATTTTAAAGAAGTCATAAATGAATTATTAATTAGTAATGAACCTGCTCATTTAACGAAATATATCTTTAATTTAACCCAATTATTTTCCAAATTCTATGAACAAATTAATATAACTAATGAACCTGATTTAACTCTAAAAAATTCTCGCTTAAGATTATTAAATTGTATTGTTGAGGTTCTTACCTCGGCTTTAAAAATATTAGGAATTAAAACTATTGAGAAATTATAATTTATGATATACTTATGTTAGAAAGTAAGGGTTATTATGAAAACATCGAAAAAAGTCAAAAATATGTTAACTTATAACTTAAAAACCTTAATAAACTTTGAAATAATTTATAAATTATCATCAACTATTATTTTTATCCCCATATTTTTAGGTATTTTTAATACTATTGTTAAAATAACTGGTTATAGTTATATTACTTTAGAAAATGTTTTAGGATTCTTAACTAATCCATTAACCATAATAATGATTTTTCTTTTACTTTTATTAATGACTTTTTATACTTTATTAGATATTAGTACAATTATAATTATCTTAGATTGTTCTTATCATCAAATTAAAATTAAAACCAAAGAAGCCTTTAATATAGCTATTAAAAAATCTTTAAAAGTATTTAAAAAGAAAAATGTTTTAATATCGTTTATGATTTTATTCTTAATACCTTTTTTAAATATCGGGATATCTTCTAGTTTTATCTCCACGATTGCCATTCCGGAATTTATCATGGATTTTATTAAAGCCAATTCTCTATTTAATATTTTATATATCTGTTTAGTTATCTTTTTAGGGATTATGTTATTTAGATGGTTATATATCCCACATTATTTTATCTTAGAAAATAAAAGTTTTAATGAAGCAAGAAAGAGTAGTCTTAAATTATCCCGTAAAAGTTGGTTAAAAGATTTTTTAGTTTTAATCTTAACCCAAATTGGTATAGCTTTAATTTATTTAATCTTTATTTTAATAGGGATTATCTTAATTGTTGCTCTTTATAAAACTTTTGGTAGTGTTAATATTTTAGGTAATGTTTCAATTACGATTATCTGGTTATTAATTGCTTTATCTTTTATTATTATAACTCTTTTATCTACGCCCATAAGTTATGCTTGTATAAGTGCCCTTTATTATCATCATAAAGAACAAAATAAAGAAAAACTTCTGCCTTTAAAATTAAATGAAATCGCTACTTCAACTAAGAAAAAACGTTTTAGTCCTTTAGAAATAAGTATTGTTGTTTTAGTCTTAATATGTGGGACAATTTTTACTTATTCAATTCGCAACAATCTTTATAATTTTAATATTGAGTATGTAAGACCAATGGAAGTGACAGCTCATCGGGGCGCATCCGTAAGTTATCCGGAAAACACTATGGCGGCTTTTAAAGGTGCTTTAGAACTTGGGGCTGATTGGATTGAATTAGATGTTCAACAAACTAGTGATGAAAAAATAATTGTCTTACACGATACTAATTTAAAAAGAACGACAGGACTTAATAAAAATACTTGGGAAGCAACTTATGAAGAAGTAAATGCCCTAGATGCGGGAAGTTTCTTTGATTCTAAATATCAAGGTGAAAAAATACCTTTACTAAAAGACGTTTTAGAATTTGCCAAAGATAATAATATCAAACTAAATATTGAATTAAAACCAACGGGTTATGAAAAGAACTTTGAAGCAGAGGTTGTTGATTTAATTAAAGAATATAGTTTACTAGATAAATGTGTAATTACATCACAAGTATATGAAGTTTTAGAAAATGTAAAAAAATATAGTCAAGATATTAAAACCGTTTATGTTATGAGTTTAGCTTATGGTAATATTCTTGATTTAAAAGAAGCTGATAACTTTAGTATCGAAGCATCAAGTATTACGAAAAAATTAGTAAAAGAAATTCATAATGCCGGGAAAGAAATATATGCTTGGACAGTAAATACCAAAGAAAATATGAATAAAATGATCGATTTAAATGTCGATAATATAATTACTGATAATATTAATTTAGCTAAAGAAACTATATATGAAAGTAAAACCAGTAATATTATCTTAAAATATATTGATTTTATTAATAATTTATTTAAATAATTGGGAGGAAGTATGAAAGAAAATTTATTAATTATTTTATTTATAACTATTTTTCTTAGTGGCGGTTGTCAAAAAAACGAACCAATAGAAGATTACCAACCGAAAAATATTGATAGTTCTGTTTTAACTAAATTAAATGATACGAAAAAAATAGTTATTACGAAAAAGACTGATGATGATAAAAAAGAAATAATGGGAACTATAACCAAAGAAGAAACCATTAAAAATGTTTTAACTGACCTCCAAAATACCGAAATGCAAGAAGATTGTAATTTAATTACTACGAAATGGAGTTTTACTTTTTATAATGAAAATGAAGAAGTAATTGATGAATATTTAGTTTGGGTAAATAGAAATGATGGGGTAATTCCTATAGATTCTAAAGCACCTTGTCTTTATAATTTACCAGATAATAATGGCTTAAAAAAGATTATTGAAGAATCAACTAATTATAAATTTTTTACTGTAAGTGATGAAACAAAAGAATGCCAAGGTAATTTAGAATTAGTTGGTAAAGATAATAATTATGCTTATTATTATAGTTGTGAAAAAAGTAGTAATGTTTATATTGAATTTCTTACAACGAATGAAAAAATGCTTGTTAAAGATGCTTTAAAAAAGAAAAAAATTACCATTACCGAGTTAGCTAGTCGTTATCCAAATTTATTTATCCCAATGCCTAAGTAAAGAAAGTGGTGTTAAAATGAAGAAAAAAAATATTATTCTAGGAATTGTTTTACTATTTATTATCATAATTTTAAGTGGGGTAATTTTCTATATTTATCATAAGTATGAAACTTTAGAAGAAAAATATGAAGAATTATATGATAAAGATGATGATTATGATTTTGATGAAGATATTAATAAACCTTTAGATCAAAATAATACTACTAATAATTATTTATCTCGAACTGAAGTTTTAAAAATTGCTTTAAAAGATTTAAAAATAAATGAAAAAGATATTTATGATTTAGATATTGAATTAGAAAATAAACCCCGTTATAACACAGTAGTTTATGAAGTAAGCTTTGATTATGATTATTTGGAATATGAATATTATATAGATGCTAAAACAGGAAAAATATTAGACTCTTTTAAATCCAGAGATTAAGAGAATAATATTTTTTTTAGTAATTGCAATTAAATTTAATTTATTTTATACTATAGATAACAATAGAAAAGAGGATAACAATGAAACTAGAAAGATTTAAGAAAAATAAAAGATTAAGAAATATCCTCCTAACTCTAGGGCTAATACTTGTTCTGGGGGGGGGGTATTTTAATAATTAGAACATACGCCTTATACCAAGAAGATAAAGAATATAACGTAATTAAAGGAATAGTTCCAGATTTTGGTTATGATGTTAAACTTGCTATAGAGGTTAATGGCGAAAAAGCCAAAATTGTTCCGACTAGAGGCTTGTATAAAACCAGTGTTGTATGTAATAATGAAGCCACTGGTGTATGGGACTACAATGCTTGGGATTTGAAAATAAATAATGCAAGTGAAGGAACAAAATGTAATATAACGTTTACTTCTGGTTTAAGTAAAGAAGAATATGATGAGTATTTAGAAGCCGGAGTAAATGAACGAAGAAATACTTACCGAGGTAAAGATATTACTTATTTATATGAAAATAAAAAATTATTTGAACAAATTAAAAATTGTAGTTTTGATGATATCTATGTTGGGGATTATATCAAAACAAATAAACAAGATACTATTGGAACAAGTCATAACGTTACGTGGTTAATCGCTGATTTAAATAATTATTTACATTCGGGATATGAGGATTTAAAAGATTGTCACGCGACAATAATCCCTGCCGAGCCATTAATGGATGCAAAAATGAATGACACTGCTACAACGGGAGTAGCAGATCCTAATTTAAAATTAACACCACTTGGCTCAGATAAGGAAAAAGATAATATTGGAGCATATGTCGGAGGTAAAATGAAGCAAGAAACATTGCCAGATGTGTTCAATACATATATAAAACCAGTATTTGAAGAAGAAAACATAATTACATATACCAATCTACTTGCTGACCAATATGATGGAAATCGTTCAAACCAATTTGGAACAACAAGTGGTGCATCATCAGGTTGGGCTTGGTATGACAGCCAACTTGACTTAATGAGTGAAGTAAATGTCTATGGAAGTACAGTGTGGAGTTCTTCTGGTTATGATATTGGAATCGACAATCGTCAGTATGCTATATTTAAGCTTAAACCTGAATTTATCAATAGTTATGGGGATAAAAGATTTAACTATTGGTTAAAAGCGGTCGCCGGCTCTACGACCTTTGCCAATGTCCACGGCGGTGGCTATGCCGGCACGCACGGTGCATCCGCCTCGATTGGTGTCCGTCCCCGCTTCCTAATCAATTAATTCGTCAAATATAATGTCAATGTATAAAAAATAATATATAAAAATAAAAATAAATGATAAAATAAAAATGTAAGTGTTACCAAGTAAGGTAACGCTCGCATTGGGATTTGAGCGCTACGCCATATTTAAATAAGTAAATTGAAGCAAGTATGGCTAGCGCAATCTTTTTATATTAATCGTAGTATTACTACAATTAACATAATTATTATGATAAAAAGAAAAATTTCTTTATTCATAACTTCTGCCTTGCTTTCTACCTTTCGAGGAGAAAACCCCTGAAAAATAAAAATTGATTTGAAGCGAGCGCTAAAACTCGGGTAACACGAGAGGTTATTATAAAGAGCAAAATTAAGAAATCAAGGAAATCGCCAAAAGATGTCAAAAGTTTCTTTGATTTTTTTACTTTTGAAAGTAATTGAAAATAAACTAAAATTATTTTATACTA
>CANPZX010000013.1 GCA_947589195.1 uncultured Bacilli bacterium
TTGGTATAGGTAATTATATTTTCACCAAATACTGGTTCTATATAATTTTTTAAAATATCATCTGGTAATGTTTCTTGTTTCATTTTACTTCCGACATAAGCACCAATATTATCTTTTTCGTTTTCAGAGCCAAGGGGTTTTAATTTTAAATTAGTATTTACTACTCCAGTTGTAGCTGTATCATTCATTTGAGCATTATAAAATGGAATTGTTGGAATAATTGTCGCATGACATGTAGTTAAATCGGTATATCCGGAATGTAAATAGTTATTTAAGTCAGCTATTAACCATGTTACTTTATGACTATTTTTATCAGTTGTTATGTAATCCCCAACATAGATATCATCAAATCTACAACTTTCTATCATCTCATATAAACTTTCATCATCATAATAAGAAGTTATATCTTTTCCCCGATAAGTATTTCTTCTTAAACTTACTCCCTCAGATATATATTCATCATATTCTGTTTGGGTTATTCCTCCTGTTGTAAACTCTATTGTACATTTCGTATCTTTCTTTAAATTATCGATTCTTAAATTCCAAGCATTATAATCCCATTTACCTATTACTTTATTATTACAAGTAACATTAGTTTTATATAAATCTCTTTCTGGTACTTTATCTGTATCTTCACCATCTAACTTAATAGCAAGTTTTACATCATAACCAAAATCCGGAACTACTCCTTTTATTACGTTATATTCTTTATCTTCTTGATATAAGGCGTATGTTCTAATTATTAAAATACCCCTCCCCCAGAACGCTTATTAGCCCTAGAGTTAGGAGGATATTTCTTAGTCTTTTATTTTTCTTAAATCTTTCTAATTTCATTGTTATCCTCTTTTCTATTGTTATCTATAGTATAAGATAATTCAAAAAGTTTTTCAACATTTCTTTTGGGCTAACTTTACTTATAACTTACTTTTTTTAACTCACTTTCTTCTAATTTAATACTTGCTAAATTAACTCTTTCAATTAATTCATTATAAAATATTTCTAATCGAAACATAAAATCATCACCTATCTCTAATCATAACTATTTTTTTCTAAACTTAAAGTTATTCGACAAAATAAGTCAAAACTTTTTCTTAACACATTTTACAAAATTCCTTTCATATATATAGTAAAATTAAAGAATATATAGTATAATTTTAAAAGGTGGTAACATGAAGTATCCTAACAACATAAATAAAGTTTATCAAAAAATGGCAACTTATAGCAATCGGGGAATGGATTTAGAAGAAGAAATAAATTTAACTAATGAATATTATGTTGAAAAAAATCGAGCTCTAATTTATAAAAAACCAACACCCATTGGCCTTGCTGATGTTTCCTATAATGATAAAGGTAGAATTATTAATCGAGCTTATTTTAAAGAACCATCTACCCTTGATTATAATGGCTTATATAAAGGAAAATATATTGAATTTGAAGCTAAAGTAACCCAAAATAGAACTTCTTTTCCTTTAGCTAATATTCATGAACATCAAATAACTCATTTAAAAAGAGTTTTAGAACATCAAGGAATTGTTTTCTTAATAATTAAAATAAATGATTTAGTTTATTTATTAAAAGGTAATGATTTTGTGGAATTTTTAAATCATAATAACCGCAAAAGCATACCCTATGATTTTATTAAAGAAACTGGTTATTTAATAAAATATGGCTTTAATCCACCTCTCGATTATTTAAATATTGTAGATGAAATCTATAAGGAGGATTTTTATGACAAAGAAAATTGTTAAAAATAATAAAATAAAAGTTAATTCTAAAAAGGATAAAAGAATTAAGAAAAAAGAAAAGAAAGTTAATCGTCATTGGTTCTTAACTCTACTTTTTGGTTTAGGTATCATTGGTGCTTTATTAGTCATTGTTTTTGCTCTTTACATTATGATAACGGCTCCTGATTTTGATACTACTAAACTATATAACAAAGAATCTTCTATTTTGTATTATGCAAATGGGGAAGAATTAGCTGTTATTGGTAATCGTAATGGTAAAGAAGCCGAAAATCGGGTTAAAGTTAATTATGATGATTTTCCGCAAGTATTAATTGATGCCTTAATTGCTACGGAAGATTCAAGATTTTTCCAACATAATGGTTTTGATGCCGCGAGATTTTTTGTGGCTAGTATGAAACAAATGATGGGTAAAAATGCGGGTGGTGCTTCCACTCTTACGATGCAACTTGCTAAAAACAATTTTAGTGATAAAGAAACGGCTGGTTTAAAAGGAATTATTCGAAAATTTACCGATATATATATGTCTATTTTTAAAATTGAAAAAACTTATACTAAAGAAGAAATTATTGAATTTTATTTAAATTCCCAATGGTTAAGTGGTGGTAGTACTTATTACTCTGGTATTTATGGGGTTGAACAAGCTAGTCAAACTTATTTTGGTAAATCAGTTAACGATTTAACTTTAGCCGAAGCCTCCCTATTAGTTGGTATGTTTAATAACCCGGATTATTATAATCCAATCATTAATCCCAATAATTCTAAAGCTAGACAAAAAACTGTTTTATCTTTAATGGTAAGTCATGGTTATATAACGGAAGAAGAAGCTAAAGCCGCCGCGGATATTCCGATTAAATCTCTATTAAAAAGTGAAGAAGATAAAGAAGAAACTAAAGTAGATAATGGTAATCAAGCCTTCATTGATTATGTTATTAAAGAAGTACAAAGAATAACTGGGGAAGATCCTTGGACTACTCCGATGAAAATATATACTACTTTAAATAAAGATATCCAAAATGTTTTAAATGATTTTGAAGCCGGAAAAACTAGTTATAAATTTACCAATGATTTAATTCAAAATGGGATAGCTATTACTTCAATTAAAGATGGTTCTATTGTTGGGATGGCTCCGGGAAGAAATTATGTTGCGAGAGGTCTTAATCGGGCTACAGTTAAAAAACAACCAGGGTCTACGGCTAAACCAGTCTTTGACTACGGACCAATCATCGAATATAACAATGCTTCTACTGGTACCCTATTCTTCGATGAACCATATACTTATTCTAGTGGCGGAAAAATTAAAAACTATGATAATGCTTATAAAGGTTTAATTACGATGCGAGCCGCTTTAATGGATTCAAGAAATATTCCCGCCTTGCAAGCTTTCCAACAAGTAGACAAAAAAAATATCGCCGAATTTGTTGGTAATTTATTAAATATTACCGTGGACCCTAATACTTTATATGAAACTAACGCGATTGGGGGCGGTATTGAAGTATCGCCATTACAAATGAGTGCTGCTTATGCTTCCTTTGCTCGTGGGGGATATTATATTGAGCCTTATGCTTTTACGAAAATAATTTACTTAGAAAATGAAAAAACTTGGGAATATAAATATACTAAAACAAGAGTTATGAGTGAAGAAACAGCTTATATGGTAACCGATATTTTAGTTGATGCCGGAAAAGACCACGTGGGTGGAAACTTTACCATCAGTGGTACTGACTTTGCCGCTAAAGGTGGGACAACAACGATTGATGCATCAGAAGCTAAAAAATTAGGTATTCCAACTAATACTACCCCAAATCACTGGAACAATGTTTTCTCACCTGATTATTCTATTTCCTTATGGTATGGTTATGATAGTCTTAGTAAAGACCATTATTTAAAATCATCCCAAGGATCTTCGGCAAGAAAAAGTATTATGAAAACCCTTGCTCCCCTTATCTTACCTAAAAATTCTAAATTTACTAAACCTAGTAGTGTTGTGGAAGCAACAATTGAATTTGGAACAATTCCTTTACAACTAGCTAGTGAATATACTCCAAGTAATTTAAAAAGAACTGAATTATTTAAAAGAGGAACCGAACCAACAGATGTTTCAACTAGATTTAGTAAACTTGCTACTCCAAATAATGGTAACTATATTGCAAATGGTACCAATGTTGTCTTATCTTGGAATGGAATTGCCACTCCTAATGCGATTAATAATGATTATCTACTAAATTACTTTAACGAAAACTATAAAGATTGGGCTGATAAATACTATCAACAACGTTTAAGTTATAATGCTTCTAGTATTGGTACTTTAGGATACCAAGTTTACCTTGATAATAATGGTACCTTAACAAATTTAGGCTTTACTCCTAATACCTCTTATAACTATACTTTATCTACACCAGGAGTTTATAAATTTGTTATTAAATCAGCTTATTCAATATTTAAAAATAATATGAGTGATGGTTTAACCATAACAGTTAATTTAAAAGGAAGCTCAACAACTAATACTAATGAAAATTAAAAAAACACATTAAGTGTTTTTTTATTTTCTATTTAAAATGGTAACTTAAGTACTACATCACTTTCGGGATAAGTACTACATGGATGAATATACAAATATTTACGATCTCCATTTCTTAAATTAGTATCAAAAGTTTTTACTTTACCACTAATTAATTTACTTCGACAATATCCACATTCACCTACTCGACATCTACTTTTATATGGTAATCCAGCCATTTCAATAGCTTGTAATAAAGTTTTATCGCCATAGCATTTAATATGTTCTAAGTTATCATTATACTCTAAAGTCAAATCAAATTCATTTTTCGTTTTAATATCGATATCACTCATAAATAAATCATGACGAATATATTTTTTAGGTAAACTATATTCCTTTAAAATATCATTAATATATCTTAACATTTCAATTGGTCCACAAACAAAGAAACTTGTTTCTTCACTAATATATTTATCAATCAAATCTTTGGTTATATATCCGTGTTCATATTCGGTATCATCATCATTACTAAGAACATGGACTACTTTAACTTTATCAGTTTTACAAATAATATCATCTAACTTTTCTTTAAAAATAATATCATTTTTCGTTTTATTTCCATAAAGAATTACTAAATTAGCATCAACTATTCCATCAAATATAGCTAATGCTAAAGAAATAATTGAAGTAATCCCACTTCCCCCCACAATGGCAATAATATTTTTGGCATCCCTTAAAGGCTGATAATAAAAATTACCCAGAGGAGCACTTAAAGTTAAAGAACTACCTATTCCTATTTTATTTAATAAATAACCTGATACATAATCATTTTCTCCTTGCTTTACAGTAATCGTATACTTATTTTCCTGTAAAGTTGTTTTAGGACTACAACTAATCGAATATGGTCTTTGATATATTTTATCATGAATTTTTAAATTTAAACTTATATATTGACCAGGCCTAAAATTAGCAAGTTTCGTTGTGCCCGCATCAATATCTGGTTCTAAAGTAAAAGTTTTAACATTATCTGTTTCTTTATCAATATCTGTTACAATAACATGCATCACTTCCGGATGAAAAATATTAGCTAGTTCATTAATTGGATAATTAGGATTAATAGCTTGGTTCTTCCCTGATTCAATAACCTTATTTCTTTCTTTCCCTAAATTTTTAAATTCATTGATTTCATTTTTACCTAAACCTTTTAATTTAATATCCATCACAATTACTTCACCTCTTCCTTTAAGGCTTCTAAACTAGCCATATACCCTGATAAATAAGTAGCACCAAAACCATGAAGCAATGTTGAAAAACAACCACAGAAATATAGATTAGGAATATAATTTTCTTTATTTAAATTAATAAGTCGAGGTAATAAATTATCTAAATCAGTTCCTTTATATCCATAACTACCATTAGGGTGATTGGTATATGAAGCATAAGTTATGGGAGTAGCAATCTCAATTTCTTCAATATAAGGAGAAATTATAATTCCCGTTGTTGTTTCAAAATTTTCAATTATTTTTCTTGCTAACTCATCTTTTAATTTAAAATAATTTTCATTAGATATAGTTTTATTTAGAATATCTCCAAAATAAGTAGTCATAAATGTAATCATACATGTTCCTGAAGGGGATGCGTAATTAATCGCGTTATTAAGAACTACAGCTCGACAACTAGTATTGGTTATTTTACTCATATTTTCATACTCTGAAGTACTATTCAAAGAATTATAAATTATATAACTATAATCGTTAAGTCCAATAGCTTCAGCACTAGCATTTAATCCTACATATATAGTTAAAAATTTTGGCCCTAAAATTCTTGTATTAGTAAGTTTCAAAGCCTGAGTATTAAGTTTACCTTGAAAAAGTTTCCCATAAACCATATTAGGAGAAATATCACATATTACCTGAGAACAATTAAACTCTTCATTATTTTCTAAAACAATTTTAAAGCCATCTTCATTTTCAATTATTTCTGTAACTAAGCTATAATAACGAATATTACCTCCTGATTTTTCTAATTCATTAGCCAATACCAAACTTAAATCATGACATCTTTTTTTAGGAATTTGGATCCCATATTTTAAAGAAGAATATAAATACATTCCATAATGAACAAAACTAAGGTGATTTAAAGGACTTCCTAAATCCATCCAATAAGCTCCTAAAATATCTTGAGCTTTACTTGGAATATTTAAGGCCTCAAAAACTTTACTAACACTAGAGGAAGCGACTTTCATAAAATTAGGATAATTATTATTAATATAATCAAAATCTAAATTATCATAATTATTAAAGATATAAGACATACATTTTTCTACTTCTTCTAAAAGAAGAAATAAAGTACTTACTGTTTTCTTGCTTTCCGGAACATATTCTTCTAATTTATTAATATAATTTTCTATTCCTAAAGGCATAGTATAATCTTCTAAAGAATTAGCTGAATATACATGATAAGCATTCTTTAAATTAATTAATTCTAATTTATTATTAATTCCTAATTCTTCAAAAACTTTATATAATTTACCTTGATTATCCTTATTTCCATAATTATTAAATTCTCCAAAAGAAACATCAAATTCAAACCTATCCCTTACAAAACTAGTTGCATCTCCTCCTGGTAAAGCATTTTTTTCTAAAATCAAAGTTTTTTTACCACGTTTAGCTAACTTTAAAGCTGATATAAGTCCCCCATTACCTGCGCCAATTACAATTACATCATACTTATCCATGTCTAACCCTCTTCCATTATAAGTTGATTATAACATAGATTAAATTATTTTAAAATTATTAATTTTCTTTTTCTTCCCAAAGACCATATATTCCACATGGTAAAACTAAATTATTTTTAGTTATAGGTAAACCAACCTCCCCACTGGTAACTATTCCTTTCGGATATTTTATTAATAAAGTTGTTTTTAAGATATTTTCTAAAACCATACTAGATATACCAGTTGTATAAGAATTAATTAAGAAAAATAAAGGATTATCAGATAATACTTGCATACATTTGGTAATTAAATAATAAATATTTTTATCAAATTTCCAAACTTCTTTATTTGGTCCTCTTCCATAACTAGGTGGATCCATAATAATGGCATCATATTTATTTCCTCTTCTTATTTCTCTTTCAACAAATTTAAGACAATCATCGACAATATATCTAATTTCCTTATTTTCTAAATGAGAAAGTTTAGCATTTTCTTTGGCCCATTCGACCATTCCCCTCGCTGCATCAACATGAACAACACTTGCCCCGGCATAAGATGCGGCAAGTGTTGCTCCACCCGTATAAGCAAAAAGATTTAACACTTTAACCTTCCGTTTAGCTTTTTGAATTTTGTCAATAATAAAGTCCCAGTTAGTAGCTTGTTCAGGAAAAATACCTGTATGTTTAAAATTAGTTGGACTAATTTTAAATGTTAATTCTTTATATTTTATCGTCCAAAATTCGGGTAATTTCGTTTTAAAGTCCCAATATCCCCCACCTTCATTATTTCTGTGATAAAAGCCATCAACATTTTGCCAATTTTGATAATCACTTACATTCCACATTGCTTGTGGTTCCGGTCTTCTAAAAATAAACTTTCCAAATCGTTCTAACTTTTCTCCTCCCCCGGCATCCAAACATTCATAATCAGTCCAATTAGTACTTATTTTCATAAACTTTTCTCTCCTATTACTTCTTTAAAATACTTCAAATATTCTAAATATTCTTTTTGTCTAATTTTATCTGTACAATATATAATTTTAATTTGTTTTTTTACTTTTTCTAAAAACTCCCGATTTGAACTATTTTTAAAACTACTCATAAATTCATCAATTTGTCCTTTGGTCATATTAGTTTTTTCTAACATTGCCATTATATTAACGGCTAAATCTTTTCTTTTTTGTTTATGTTCTTCATATATATCTAACAAATCAAAACCTGTTTCATCATAAACCTTTTCCATACAAGAAACATAATTATAATAAAAAATTAAGTTCATAAAATGTCTTCCTTCAGGCAAAAATTCTTCTAATTTATAAACAAAATCCAAACTATCTTGATTTATTTCTTTAGGTATTTTCTTATTATCTAACCGACACTTTTCTAAAAAATCAACTAATATAAAACTACCAAAACCATTTCTTAAATAATTACTAAATTCTTGTTGTAATAAAGGATTTTCTAATTCTTCAAATTCACTTTTCGAAATACTTGTCGTAATAAACATTTTTAAAATTGTAGGAATAACAATATTAATTAAATGATATCCCTTTATATAATCATATTTTTTATTCGTAAACATTTCATTTATCGGATTTATATGTACTTTATCATTACCTTTTTCACCATCAATTACCACTAATTGTTCATTACTATCAATTAAAGAATTTAATTTTAAATTTTTAGCATCAGACAAATAAGTTCCATATTCTCTTTTAAAACATTGCAAAATATAAGGAACATATAAATTAAGTTCTTTTAAAAGTTTATCATAGTTAAACATCTTTTTTCGCTTTAACATATTATCACTTCTAAACCATTGTACCATAAATTTTCTAAAATGCCAAACGTACATTCACTTTAAATAGATTATCCTATTATTAAAGTTATAATATATATAAAAATAGATGGAATCATTAATAACATAATATTAAAAAAATAAATTAAAAATATTTGATAATTATTAAATCCAACTACATATAATAATTTCATGATATTTTTTTCATAATATAAAATTGAAATAATTATAATTAGTATAATAATAAGTGAAATTATAAAAAGAATTAAAGATATTCCTCGGAAAAATAATAAATTATTAATTAGATTATTATTTATATTATTAATTACCAATACTCCTTTATTTTCATATTTTTTATATAAACTTATATTATCAAAAATAACTTTTAAATACTTTTTTTCATTATTAGAATCAATACTTATTCCATATTTTGGTAATTCCTCCGTATTTATTTTTATAATTTCATATCTTTTTTTATTAATTTTAATTTTTTCAAATGTTTCTGTATCTACAATAAAAAATATATTATTATCAGAAATAATTTTTCGATTAACTAATTTATTTTGATAATATAAAAAGCAATTAAAACAAGAAAGTAAAAATATTATTATTAAAAAATAAATATTACGTTTTTTTCGAAAAAATGAAATTATATTAATCATATTTAATCCAATCTCTAACTAATGATATGAACCCCAAAAGTTGGACATTTTATAATAGTTATTAGTTAGAGGATTGTAACCTGTAATTTACAGGGGACAGTCCTTTTAATTTCACTTTTATTCTATCATAATTATAATAATTAATATAGTCATCTATAGCTATAATTAGTTCATCTAATGTTTTATATTTATCTTCTTGGTCATAAAACATTTCTGTTTTAAGTAGTCCAAAAAAGTTTTCCATCATGCCATTATCCATACTATTTCCTTTTCTAGACATACTTTGTTTTATTCCTTTGTTCTTTAATCTCTGTTGATAAGATTCATGTTGATATTGCCACCCTTGATCAGAATGGAAAATTAAACCTTCAAGATTAGTATTTTTATCAAAAGCCTTTTTAAGCATATCATTAATTTGTTCCAAGTTAGGTGATTTAGAAATATTATGAGATATTATTTCTCCATTATAACCATCTAATATTGGTGATAGATAACATTTCTCTCCACGAAGATTAAATTCTGTAACATCAGTATACCATTTTTCATTTGGATTTTCTGCATTAAAATCTCTTTCAATTAAATTGTCAGCTATTTTACCAACAGTTCCTTTATAAGATGAATATTTTCTTTTATTTCTTTTTAATGGTTTTAATTTTAACATAACCATTATTCTATATACTTTTTTATGATTAACGTTATAACCTTGATTTCTAAGTTCTAATGTTATTCTACGATAGCCATATCTTTCTTTATTATTAATAAATATTTCTTTTATTTTATCTATAATTTCTTTGTTTTTATCATCTTTATCAGTTTTAGATAAAGTATAATAGTATACTGATTTGGCTAGCCCTGATATTTTTAGAAGAATCTTTAAAGGATATGTTAGCCGAAGTTCACTTACAACAGTTACTTTTTCTTCTGTTGTTGATTCTTCCTTGCTTGAACAACGGCTCTCAATTTTTTTGAGTATTCTAGCTCCGCTTTTAAATATAAATTTTCTTTTTTTAAACGTTCATTTTCTTCTTTAAGGGTTTCTTTCTTTTTTGATTTCATTTCTTTCTTATTTATAGTTGTCCGACCTCGCTTCCGTTCAACTATATTATACCCATTTTCTTTATATTTTGAAATCCAGTTCTGAAGAATTCCTTTACTAGCTAGTCCTTCATCAATTGCCACGGAATTTAATGTTTCTTTATTAAGTAAAACTCTATTTACAATTCTTTCCTTTTCTTGAATAGAATAGTGTTTATTTTTAACTGTTCTCAATACATCAAATCCATGCTTATTTATCAATCTAATTAAATATTCTATTCCTTCATGTCTTATACCATATTTTAATACAAGTGAATTTATACTCATTCCTTTTTGTCTATCATTATATAAATTTATTTTATCTTCATAACTCAATTTGCTCATGCAAAAACCTCGTTTCCTATGTCCAAGAAACGGGGTTCAGTTCACTAAAGCCTTTTTGGGCTTTTTAAAGTAAAATTTAGTAATAAAGAAAGTTAAAAATATTTCTAATCCCCAAATTAATAAGTAAAAATACCAAGGTAAAACAGCTTTTAAACCAAATGCTACTAAATCTTTTTTTATAATATTATAGCCTAGTTTACCAATATTGTATAATATAAAAGAAAATATTATTGCTAAGATACTACTTATAAAATTTTTAAACTTATAAATTTTATAAATTTCTTTAATCGGATAACTACATGATATATAATTAAAAATTTGTTTTTTTTCTTTATTGAAATAACTATTTAGATAAAAAAGCTTAATTCCCAAAAATATAAAAATACTTATATAAAAAACTAAAAATATATTATTATAAATTGTATTTATCGCATTCGTATCAGCTGAAACCATATAGCTAGCTACATACCCTAAATTACTAATATCATCATAAGCTTTATTAATTAAACTAGAATCATTAATAAAGGCTACATAAATACCATCAAGGCTACTATTCTCATCCATTAATTTCTTTTGAAAATCGCCAATTTTTAACATATCATTTAAAGATAAAAAGGCACTATCATTAGATATTCCATAAACTGAAGTATCAATTATATCAACTATTTCTAACTCGACAATTACTTTATCATTTAAAGAAATAGCTACTTTTTGCCCAATTAATTTTTTACCAGTCATAAGTTTATTATTTATTTTTAATTTTAAATTTTTAGAAACTACAATTGTACCTTCTTTTATATTATTGATTGAAGAAAAATAATCTACATATTCAGGAACCGAATATAATTCTAACATAACTCCGTTTACCCGTGCTCTTTCATATACTTCATATTCTTTTTTTAAAGCTACAATTTCCTTTAAATTTAATATTTTATCTATATCTTCTTTATTACTTTCATGTAATCCATAAATATTGAGTTTATGAGCATTTAAACCACTTTCCATCATAATTTTTCCAAAACGTTGATAAGAATAATAAGCTGTTAAAGCGGCCAAGACAAACACAATAGATATCGAAGTTAAAATTACTTGTAGCCAATCCCGTTTATTTTTTAAAAATATTTTTTTAACTAAATTAAATCTATCATATATATTCATTTCTTTACCTCATAAAGTTGCCCATTTAAAAGCTTTAAACAAATACTTACATAATCTAAAACTTTTTCATCATGGGTAGCAACAATAACACAATATCCTTCATCTGCAAGCTTTCTTAGAATAGTAAATACCTTTTTAGAATTTACTTTATCTAAGGAACTTGTAGGTTCATCACATAAAATAACTTGAGGATTATTTGCCAGGGCTCTAGCAATACAAATTCTTTGCTTTTCCCCACCAGATACTTCACTAGGATAATGATTAGCTCTCTTAAGTAAACCAAATTTATTTAATAGATCACAAGCTAACTTTGTTCGTTCTTTAGGCAATATTTTCTTATTTATTAACATCGGAAGTTGGATATTTTCTTTAATAGTTAAATATTCATTTAATTCAATATTTTGAAAAACATAACCAAAATTATTTTTTCTTAAGTATATCAATCGATTTTTTACTAAGTTTAGTTGTATTAATTTCATGGAAAATATAATCTCCCGATGTCGGTTTATCTAATAAGCCTAAAATATTAATCAAAGTGGTTTTTCCCGAACCACTTTGACCAAAAATAGCATACATTTTACCTAATCTAAAATTATAATTTACATTATTTAATACTTTAATCGTGTTTTTTCCTTTTTTAAATTCTTTAAAAACATTTTTAAGTATCATTAATTTACTTCCTCTCTTTCTATATTTAAAGTCCATTGAAATTAAATATATAGATATATCTATATTACCATTATTTTAATAATTACTCAATTTTCTTAAGAAATAAATTTCTCATTTTAAAAATAAAAAAAGGCCTTAGCCTCTAATTAATCCTCAGTATAATCATAAATACCATGAATTTTTTCTAAATCAGTTGGACTAGGATTTTCAATAATCCAATTTCCATCTTGTTTTTTTATATTAAATTCAATCGTATAATCAACTTTTTTATTAACCCTTTTCATTTGTTCTAATTTATAATCTAAAAATAAATTATGATCAAACTTTTTTTCACTATCTAAAAATTCACTTTGATGAGTTTCTAAATAAGAATCCGCTTCTTTTTGCACACCATATAAATCATAAACCGTTATTTTCGCAATAACTACTGCTTCATCCCCATTATACTTTTCATCAACAATCACATATTTTAAATCAGTATATTGTTTTTTCATAATTTCTTTATAAACTTTAGCTTGATCCTCAGTTAAATTTTCCGAAGCAATTAACTTATCTAATTCTTTTAAAACTTCCCCATCATGATTATTAAACTTATCTAAATAATGTCTTACCGCATTAGCCGCTTGATCTTTACTACATCCCGTAAGTAATAAAATAAAGGTTAAAAATATTATTAAAATCTTTTTCATAACTAGTCTCCTATTAATATTATTTAACCAATTTTTAAAATTATACTTATTTTACTTTATCATAAGATAATTTAATTAAATTATAAATAACTTGGTGTTTTTCTTTAAAACTATTTTTTAAATCATTAAGCATTTCTTTATAAATTATATCAATATTATCTTCATCTTTTTCAAACCATTCTAAATATAAATACTTTAATTTACTTAAATTTTTTTCTTTATATAAATTATTTATTTCTATCCTAATTAAATTCTTAATCTCAGCAATTTGTCGAATATCACTTTTTTCTTTATATTCTTTTATAATTTCATATTCTAATTTATATTCTTTCATTGTAAACATAATTTCACTTAAATTAATTTCATCATTTAATAATAATTTACTTCGAGAAATTACTAAACCATCTTTATTTAATTCTAAGGCTAAAGCATTCTTAGCATCACTAACTAATAAACAATAATCTAAAGACTTATTATTATTTTTTAAAATAGTTTTATCTTTAATTTGTTCTAACAAACTTTTAGTAAACTTAACTTGATTCTTTAATAACACTTTAAAAGTTTCTTTATTTATCCGATATAAAGGAATTTTTTTAACAAATTCAATATCATCTTGTTCATCCCATTCATAAAATTCATATAATGATTCATCAAAAAAGTTTAAAAGGATGTCGTAATAATAATACATGTTTATGCCACCTTTCTAATACTAGAATAATTAATATAATACCTATTACAAAATACCAACATTCTAATCTTCTACTTATAAAGTAAACAAATTTAAAAAAACTATACCCCATTGTTAAAAGATTAGTGTAAAGAAGAATAAACATTAATCCTATACTAGTTAAAAGTATTCCTAAAAGTAATAAAAATAAATTCATAATTTTCATTCTCCTATTTAATTTTATTTATTAATTTAATTTTTTATTATATAATTAATTAAGGTGATTTTTAAAAATGAAATATTTTATTTATATTATTTTAGGTATTTTACAAGGTTTTACTGAACCCTTACCCATTTCTTCAAGTGGTCATTTAAGATTATTCCAAGAACTTTTTAATACAGATATGTTAAATGATTTAAATTTTGAAATATTCGTTAATTTTGGCTCTTTTATTGCTATTCTAATTATATTTTTTCCTGAAATAATAAAATTAATTAAATCTTTCTTTACTTATATTTTTAATAAAGAAAAAAGAAAAAGTGTTTATAATGAATTTAAATACTGTTTATTAATTATTGTTGGAAGTATTCCCGTAGGAATTGTGGGAGCTTTATTTAAAGACCAAATTGAAGGAGCTTTAACTATTAAATTATTAGGGGTAGCTTTCTTAATTACAGCCATTTCGTTGTTTTTAGTTAAAAATGCAAAAGGAAACAAGGATGATAAAGATATTACTTATAAAGATGCGATAATTATTGGATTATGTCAAATGATTGCTTTAATTCCAGGAATTAGTCGTAGTGGAGCCGTATTAGTTGGTTGCTTACTTTGTAAATTAAAAAGAGAAACAGCTTTAAAATATACTTTTATGTTATATTTTCCGGTAAGTGTTGCTTCCATGGGTTTAGGAGTATTAGATTTTTTGGAAACTAGTACTAGTAGTAGTTTAATTCTTCCTTATCTTTTAGGTATGCTTGCAAGTGGCATTGTCACCTATTTCTCTTATAAATGGTTAAGTGAATTAGTGAAAAAAGGTAAGCTTTGGAAATTCTCTATTTATTGCTTAGCTTTAGCCATATTTATCTTTATTTATTTTAGATAATCATCTAGTTTTAGATGATTTTTTAATTAAAAAAAGAAAGAGTTTAATCCTTCGTATTAATTTCTTTAACATCGACACTATTAATAACATTAAATCTTTTAGTTATTTTTTCGGTGGTAATATTAATATCTTTGATATCTTTAGAAACGGTTTCAATGCTGCGATTTAGTTTATCCCATCGTTCTTTATATCTAGCAAATTCATAAGATAATTTACTTAATTCTTCATGAATAACTGCTGCATATTTATCGCGTTCTATATTTTTTAAAATCATACATAGAGTTGTTAAGGTACTCATTAAAGTAGTGGGACTAGTAATCCAAACTTTTTTATTATAAGCTTCTTTAATTAAATCGGAGTGATAGGCGTTTATCTCCGCAAATATTGCTTCGGCAGGTAAAAACATAATAGCTTCATTTGCTGTTTCACCCGGAACGATGTATTTACTACTTATGGCTTCGATATGTCTTTTAACATCCATTTTAAATTGTTTACTAGCTAACTCCCTTACTTCATTAGATAAACTCTTATCAGTCATTTTTTCGTAATTTTCTAAAGGGAATTTGGAATCAATACAAATAGTACCTAAAGGACTAGGAGCATAAAGAATAGCATCAGCAATAAAACCATTACTTAGTTTATGTTGAATTTCATATATTCCCGTTTGTTTTTCCCCAAAAACACTAGTTAAAATATAATTTAAATTAACTTCACCAAAAATACCTCTAGTTTTTTTATCTGTTAAAACACTTTGTAAAGAAACTATTTCTGTCGATAAACTATCAATTTTCTTTTGGGCTTCATCAATTTTAGTTAAACGTTCTAAAATATTATTAAAAGTTTTATTAGATTTTTGAAAATTATCCTCTATTCTTTCATTAACTTTATCATTAATATAATTTAAACGATTAATTATTATTTCATTCATTTTTTCAAAATCATTTCTTAAATTATTCGAAAATCCTAATTTAAAATCCCCGATTTCTTTAGTAATATTTGTTTCAAAACGCCCAATTCTTTCAGTAAAATCATTTGTATCACGCCTTTTTAAGATATTTATTATTTCTAAAATAATAGTTATAATTAATAAACCGATTATTAAATATTCCATATTATCAACCTCTTTATTAAATTATAGCATGAACAAAACATTTTTTCGCTTATTAAATATCTTACCGACACTTATTTTACTAAATAATAGTTATTTGTGGATTACCACTTCATAAATTAACTACACCCTCGGATTACTTGATTAGGAAGCGAGGACGAACACCACTTAAGTTAGATGCGATGCCTGCATAAGTATCGCCATAGCTGCCAACATAGGCAAATCGCTCTAAAGTGGAAACTGCTTTTAACCAATAACTAAAATGGGATGTTTCATAACTATTGATAAACTCAGGTTTAAGCTCGAATATGGCATATTGCCGGTTATCGATTCCAATGTCATAACCACTGCTTGACCAAACTGTACTTCCATACACATTGACTTCGCTCATTAAATCTAAATATCTATCTTCCCATGCCCAACCAGAGGAGGCTCCACTTGTTGCTCCATATTGATTCGAACGACTACTATCCATTCCATCACTTACTAAATTACGATATTTAAGTATATGATCATTAAAATCAGGAACTAGATATTTATTTAAAATATCCTGTTTACTGTCATCTATATCTGTTCCTAAAGTCTCCGTATACATTTTACTTTCTTTATATCCTCCGGTTGTATCATTACTTGAATTCATTGATTTTTCATCTAAAGGATATGCTGGGATAATTGTCGCATGACACTTATCTAAAGCGGTATCTCCCGAATATAAATAGTTATTAATGTCGGCGATTAACCAGATTATTGTTCTATTTTCACTATCGGTTTGACTACTTACTATATAATCGCCAACATAAATATCATCAAATGTACAATTTTCTATTTGCTTATATAAATTCATTTCATTATTATCTGGTAAATTTTTATAATCAGTTATATTTTTACCGCGATAGGTATTACGTCTAGCATTGACTCCTGCTTTTAAGTATTCTTCATATTCTTTTTTATCTAAACCAGATGTAAACTTTATATCACACTTGGTTCCTTCAGTTATTTCATCTATTTTTAAACTCCAAGCATTGTAGTCCCATTCGCCTTTTGATTCTCCACAATCAACATCAACTTTGTAATAACCACGATTAGGAATACTTTTAACCTTTTCATCATCGACTACAATAGCTACTTTGGTATTATTTATATTTTGATATTTTCCTTCTGTATAATTATATATTTTACTTACTAAAATACCCCCCCCCCAGAACTACGATTGTACCTAGGATGGGGAGGATTTTTTTAATTTTTTTCATAATTTTTTTCCTCCTATTGTTATCTATAGTATAAAATAAATTAAATTTATTTACAACATTATTAAGATAATTATTTGTTAGTATTTACAGCCAATTTTAAGAAATCTCACAAATCTAGATAATATAAGGGTTTGCAGTATTTAAGAAAAAAAAGTTAAAAATGTCAATTTTTTCAAAGTGGAAGATTTATATAAAAAATCTTTGCTTTTTATAATCCAATTCCCAATTTTATATCATTTTTATCATCAATGTGGAATTAATTAATTTTTTATTGTTTAGGCTGTAAATAGTAACCTTTTATTTCATCAATAAACATTTGTCTTCTCATAATCCATAACATTACTTCAATTGCTATTTCCGTTTTAGTTTTATCAGTTTGATTAAGTAATCTTTCTTATTATTCTTCTTTGATTTGACTTTCTATTGGGAACTGAGGCTTCTAAGTAGTACCACCAATATTTACAGGTGTACTTCTTAATCTTCCTAAGTCTTGTTCTAAGACAAGTTTATCACAAGTTAATTTATGTAAATGACTTAAAGTTTTAAAATCGTAATCAATATTATAAATTATTAATAGTGATTATTTTATCAACAGTTAATCCATTAACTATACCACCATTTTCTCTTATTCCTATTCTTTCTTTAACAAATACACTGAAATTGTTGTCATTTTTCAGTGTATTTGTCAAATGATTAACTAATTCTGTTATAAAAAATAAGATTAATTATTATAAATTAAATATAATTAATTTAATCTAATTTAAATTTTTTATTAATTATTTTACTTAAAATATAAGCAATTAAAACTAAAATAACTACTTTAATTAAGGCTTGGGGATTAGTTAAACTTTGAAGTAAACTTGTCCCTACAAAACCCCAGAAAAAAACTAAAAATATTTTACCGATAATGATGGCAATTAAAAACTTTTTAAAAGCAATATCACTTAAACCTGCCGCGATATTAATTAAAAAAGCGGGCGTAAAAGGAATAGCAATAATTAAAGTTAATTGTTCTAATTTTATTTTATTTACACATTTTATAATTTTTGTAATTTGTTTTTTCTTTTCGATCTTTTTATTAAACCAACCTCTTACTTTTTTTCGAAATAACCAAAAAGATAGTAAACACCCTAAAATTGTAAAAAACCAAGAAATAAGAAATCCTATAATATTCCCAAAAACTAAAAAATTCATCGTAATAAAAACAAATAAAGGTAAAATAGGAACAATTGATTCAATCGAAATCAAAAAACAACCTAGAATTGGTCCATATACTCCTAGATTATTTAAAAAATTAGTAATTATCATATCTAAATTATTTAAAAATTCCGTCATAATCCTCACATTAATATTATACTTTTTTTAATTAAAATTATTATTTTATTACTTGGGTAACATCATAACCATAAAATTCTAATATACTTACAGCTTTACGACTATGAATCCCTTTAGCACAAGTTAAATAATATTTTTCTTTTTTATTTAATATTTCTTTATAATGTAAAAGTAATTTTTCATAAGGAATATTTACACTTCCCGGTAAATGACTTTTTTTAAAAGATATTTCATCGGATAAATCTATTAACCTTCCCAGATTAGCATTATAATCTTTAGCCTCGATTCTTTTCATCTTATCACCAATTTATTATATGAAAATTAAAGCAAAGAAAAAATGACTATTGACTAGTCATCATTAAAGAAATCATCAAAAAACTCATCATCCGAAATAATATTATCATTAACTATTACACTATCAACATCAATGTTTATTTTAGGTTTATCCGGTATTTCTGATTGTTTTTGAGCCTGTTCTTCTTTTCTTTTTATTTCTGGATATTTTGGTTTTATCTCTATTTTTTCCTCTTTTATTTTATTAATATTATCTTGATTATTTTTAAATGGTTCTTTTATTTCTTGAACTGGTTCTAATTTTGGTAAATCTTCTTTAGTTTCAACTTGATTTAAAGAAGCCTTCTCTTTTTCCTCTTCTTCATCTAATTCTTTTAATTTTTTATCAATATCTGCAATCATTTTATCGATTTCTTCATTAGTTAGTGGTCCTGGTTTATTAAAAGGATTAGCTTGATTATTCATTATATTGCCACTTGGTAAGAAAGGATTATTTGAAGCAAAAGGATTACCCATCGGATTAGGTGCAAAAGGATTACCAAAAGGACTAGCATCTCCTAAAGGATTAGTCTCTAAATTTTTCTTTCTTTTTTCTTCTGTTACATATTTTTTAATATCAAAAAGGGCAATTTGGTGCGACTCTCTTTCGTTAAAAGTAGCTTTCTCCCTTTTTATCCCCCAATCCATTTTAAAATCTGGTTCTAATTTAGTTTTAAAAGGATACATTCTCAGTCTTAAAATAATTGCTTGAAATAATTTTAATTTTTGTAAATCCGTTACCGTAATTAATGGTGTTGAAGCCGTTTTATCTTTTTCTTTTGATTTAACTTCTCCACACATTTTACTAATTTCTTCTAAGGCAGCCATTTCGGTACTAATTAAATAAATTAAATTACCACAGTTGCCTTTTATTACCTCGGCAACTTCTTTGCCATAAACATCATTTAATTGGGCAAAGTTTTGAATAATAAAGGTAAATCTAATATCTCGACTTCGCGCGGCCGAAACCATGGAATCAACATCTTTAAGCGGAGGCATATTGGCAAACTCATCTAAAATAAAATTCGTTCTAATTGGTAGTTTACCCCCATTTTCTTTAGCAACATCAATTAACGTTTCATAACATTGCTTAACAAAAATAGTAAGTAAACTATGATATGTTGTTTTTTCATCATGAATTATAATAAATACCGCAGTTTTTTCTTTACCAATATCCCGAATATCAAAATCACTATAAGATAACATCTCACTTAACATTTCTCTTGTGGAAAAAAGTCTAATTTTTTGTCTAAAAGTTGAAGTAATACCCCCTTTGGTATCATTCGGGGCATTAATAGTATTGGAAGCAAAGATATAAGGGGCTGAAGACTCGCCCTTTAAAAGGAAATACTCTTTTAAATAAGTATTCATTCCCATTCTTTCTTCGCCAACCGTACTCATATAATTTATCGAATTTAAATTAACTTCTTCTTCATTACCATCAATAAATAAACCTAAAGCTAAACCTGAAAAATAATCCGCGGCACTTTTTTCCCAGAAAGGTTCTCCTTTATTATTAGGATCATAAATAATATTTAGGGCAACGTCATCTAAAAGTTCGGTAGCTTTATCCACATTTTTATTTTTATAATACCGATAAGGTAAAGTAAGGGGATTCCAAGCATTCCCATTTTGGGGATCCCTAAAATTTAAAACAATAATCTTATATCCTTGTTCTTGTAAGTATTTACCACTATATTCATAAATTTCCCCCTTCGGGTCTGTGATAATCATACTCTCCCCTTTTTTAGCTAGTAAATTAACCATCGGTTTAACGATTGTCTCCGTTTTACCAGAACCAGAAGAACCAACAACTAAGGTATGATATTCTCCATTATCAACCCAAATATCTTTACCATTATTAATTAAAGGTACCCCAGCTGCTTCCACATGTTTAGCGGTTGCTGTTACATGGGCAACATTTTTAGCTTCTTTTATTTCTTTATCTTTACTCCATCTTGAATAACCTTTTTCTTCTTTTTCCCCAAAAGTAATTCCTAATCCCTTACCTTTTTCGCGATCAAAAATATAAGAAGAAACGGAAGAAAAAATAATAATTAACATTGTAAAAAACATTCCAAGAGTTAAAACTAAATTATCGCCAATAAAACCTGGTATCGGATTTAAGCCAAAGAACTCTCCATCATTCATTAAAGAAGTAAAATTAACAACAGCTATAGCACATAAATACATTAAAAATAAACAAAAGATGACAAAAATAATAAAATCTTTGACCGAAACTTTAAATTTCATACTATTTTCCTCCCGCATATATTCATGCTTATTATACTATATAATTTTTGGAAATTAAAGGACTTTTCCAATTACTTATTAAATGTAAATTTAACATTATAATCCATAATTTTATTTTCATAAAACTCAAATTGATTATCAGCCATATCTGTAATTAAATAAGTTCTCTTATCTGTTATAGTAGTTAAATTACAACTTTTAATATTAGGACTTATATTATTTAAATTACTACTTATAAAACTATCATAACTATCTTTATTAGGAAAATTATCTGTTTTAAATGTCTCATCTAATACTTCATAAGCTTTATCTAGGTTATTAACTAATAAATTATAATATTGGGAATAATAAAGATTACAAACATAATCATCCGTTACTAAATTTGATTTTTCAAAACTATTAAAATTATTTTTCATAATATTAATTGTATTATTAAATGGTAAATCAATCTTTTCATCTTCAGCTTCTAAAGGATATATTTCAATTGTAAAATTATGATAATCGACAATTAATAAATATTCAACATTTTCTTTATAAATAGTAGTTTTATCATGTCCATCCGCAATAATATCTCCAATTATATAATAAATATAATTATCATCTATTTCTTTATAATACATTTTTTTAGCTTGAAAAAAACTACTAGTATTAATAATATCTAATTTATTTAAAATATTACTATTATTAATATTATTACTTTGTAAATAATCTTTATTTAAAATATTAAGTAAAGCTGTAGTATTTTTACTATAATTATAAAATAAATATTTGTTAATATTATTAACACTTGAAAAAAACATTCCGTATTCCATAACATCTTGCATTCCATAAGGATTTACTTCTTCTAATTTAGGTTTATGAAAAAAATTATAAATATATAAACTAATACCAAATATTATTAAAAATGTAACAATTATTCCTACTTTAATTTTATTTTCCCTTGTCATATTTATTCTCCTTTATTGGCAACCATTTTTAACATAATCTATTAAATTATTCGCGTAATTACGACGATTATTAGCCTCGCATGAACTTACTCCTGGTCTTTCATATAACATACAAAAATTATCTGTTATTTCATCTATACTAGCAAATGGATTACTTTTTAAATAAGTATTAGCTTTCTTTTCGGTATTTTCTAATTCATATAACATAAACTCTAATTGATTTCTTAAATCTCCCCATTCATCTCCATAAGTACTTTTTAAATTAGAAGTTCTTCCATAACACCATTGAACTATTCCGGAACAACCAATACTATTAACCGCTAAAGGATTAAATTGACTTTCTTGTTGGATATTTCCCATTATTCCTGCAATAATATTATCTGAAAAACCACTAGCTTTTAAAGAAAGACAAATAGTTTGTTTATTATCTGTACCAGAATCATACGTAAAACCTGAGATATCAACTGTACAAGATTTTCGAGGATTACTAGGATCTAAATAATCTAAAGGATTAACATTATTTCCGTTTACAATTACTTTAAAGTCTAAATGAACACCGGTTGCAATTCCCGTACTACCCATTTTCCCAATAACTTGGCCTTGATTAACATTTTGCCCAACACTTACTAATACTTTTGATAAGTGTGAATATTTTGTAATTGTACCATCATTATGTTTAATAGTTATATAATTACCTGCTCCTGAACATTTAGCTCCACCTTCAACACAAGAAGTATGAGTATCAGTAATAACCCCACTTGCAACAGCAATTATATTAGTATTTGTATTGCCATGTCCCCCAATATCAATCGCCAAGTGATTAGTACTAGCACCCGCGGTAGGTTGGTCTCGGTACCCATAACCACTGGTAATATCAGTAGAACTAGGAGAACCCATCGCATAAAGAACATCATTAACACTAGTTGTATCCATACTACCTACTGGCCACCACATACAACCAGTACTATTACCACCTAAAGCTATAATATCATCACCAACAGCAATAGAATAATAATCAATATCTTTACCATAATAATATTCAACTATTCGATAAACATTATATTTAAGTCCTGCTTTTTGAGTTAAATATTTAGCTCCATATATACTCAAATATTCTAGCTTAGAACGATTAGGAACTTTTTTAATTAATTCTTCGGGAACATTTTCTTCAACCCATTCTGATGAAATTAATTGTTGCTCTCTTTCATTAGCATACCTCGTATAATAAATATATTTTTTAATATTAGGATCTTCATCAGCTTTTCTTTTTACATAAGAAAAATTATCATATTTAGCATCAATTAACTTATCATCTCTTCCAATAATCAGACCTTGGGTAAAATTAACAGCATCTATAATTTCTTTATATTTATTTTCTGTTCCATTTAAATCTTTAAAATTATAAGGATTATAATCTCTTAAAATTACACAGTTATTATTTAATTCTCGAACAACATTAGTTCTAACAGCAATAGATAATGCTTGATATACTAAATCACTATCAACATCATGGGCTAAATAATTTTCTTGCCAAACTACTCCGGCGACAAATTCATTAATACTAAATTTTTTATATTCAAAACGTTCGGTATTATTAATATCAACCTCTAAAGGATTTGTTATTCTGTGATAATTTGGATCATCTTGATGATTATTAATATATTCCTCTTTTTCTTTAGCTAAATAAATCGCATTACATTTAGCTAGGTAATCGATAACTTTTGATTTTTTATATTTTGTACTACCATCAAAATTGAAAAAAAAGGCAATAAGGCCTATAACAATAACCGCAATTGCAAGTAATATCACTAAGAAAAAAGGATTAGAAAGTAAAACCTTTATTTTTTTAAAATTGCCTTTTGCCTTTATCTCTTCTTTTTCTTCTAAAGCAGTATCTTCATTAAATGAAAGAGAAGAAGGTTGTTCTAATTCATTATCTATATTTTTAAGTTCATTGTTTTCTTCTTCAAATTCATCCATTTATTTCACCTACTTATCTTATAATCCTCCACCTGAACCAAAGGAATCTAATTCTTCTTGTGTTACTATAACATTTATTCTCATTCTTCTACTACCACAGACAAATAAAGCTTCCCCTTGATTATAATATTTAATACTTTCTTTCTCAGCATCATTTAAATCAATTAATTTACCTAAATCTTCAACTGCTTGTTTTCTAAGTCCCATTATCATGTAATAAGAAGCATTATCAAATATTGCTTTACCATGAACAATTACATTTGGTGCCGCAAAGTCAGTTGGTTGTTGAGTAATAATAATTGTTCCTGTATTATATTTCCGGCTTCTTCTTTGAATTTGCGCTAAGAATTCGGCTCCCAATTCATTCTTTGAAGCCATTAACACATGGGCTTCATCTACACACATAACTGTTTCAATATTTGGATCCAAACAAAGACCCCAAGCATATTTTAAAATATTAAAGAACAAGGCATTTTTAATATTTTCATCACTGTTCATTAACTCTTTAATATTAAATACAATAAAATCACTTTCAATATTTAACGTCGTATGCCCCGTAAAATAATATCTTAATTCTTTAACTAATGGTCTTATTTTTAACTCTAAACGTTCCATAACATCTTTTTCATGAGTTTTTTCATTCATGGAAAGTAAACGCCCTTTAATTGTCGCATATACATCATCAAATGTAGGATAATCTTCACTAGTTAATTTAGTATAATCCGTATCATAATCTATTTTATAACGTTTATAAGTATCTTGAACAACTTCGGTAAACATTGTTAAAACATCTTCTTCAATACTCGGAGTATAATATTTCATAAAAGCTTTTAATTGTTGCAATGTTCTAGTTAAAACCGTATAACCTAACCCTTGGGCAATTTCTTCTTCATCAGCATCGACAACGATTTCCAAAGGATTAATCATTCCTAAATCGCCACCTTTACCTAAATCGATAAAGTCTCCACCCATAGCTTTAGTCATTTCTGATAATTCACCTTCGGGATCAATACAAACCACTTTACTACCATTTCTTAAATGACTTCTAAGAAGTAATTTCGCGGCAGTTGATTTACCGCTACCACTAGTACCTAAAATAATCATATTAGCATTATTTCGATTATTTTCTTTTTTGATTTTATATAAGAATTGATTAAATAAAACAACTCCTCCCGAAAAATCTACCCCTAAAAGGGTACTATTCCCAGGATCTTTAATACTATCAAAAATAAAAGGATACATCGCCGCAACAGTAATTGAAGGAATTGGAGTTCCAACTCTATTTTCTACATCTTGTTTAGGAAATATCGGTAAAATAGATTTTAAAACCTTTTCTTGTTCAAACATCAAAGATATTCCCCGCATCCCTAGACTATCTAAATAATTTCTAACTTGCATTTTTTTTGTTTCTAGCTCTTCTTTATTATTAGCTGAAACAAATAAATGCATTTGGAAATCAAAGATTCTCGCTTGCGTAGCGGCTAGCATTTGAATAAATTGCTCTAATGATTCATAATCTTGTCTAATTCTTTCTTGAATCGTTCGATCATTTTCTGATTGAAATCTATTTTTTAAATCAGCTATTTCTTTATTTAACATTTTTTGTAAAGTAGAAAGAGGAATAGGAATATGTTTAATGATCATTTTAACTCCACTTATATTAGTTAAATTAGCTAAATAGCCATTAGAAATATATTTAGGAAAAGAAACAATTGTAAAAATTGTACAATATTTTCCACTTATTACAAACTCCGTAGGTTTAAATTCCATTCCCTTAGGAGCTAACTGACTTTTAATGCTATTCATGATGGCATCACCGTTCCTAACGTTACAGGTTGTCCCCCATTAAAGAAATTATCAATAATCATTCTTAAATCATTATTAGATACTTGTGTCGAATTTAACCCACAAGTTGATAAATTACTAATTAAACTATGAATCTTTTTTTGAATTATTTCCATTTTTCTTTCTTTAAATAAAATAAAGTATTCGGTATCCACAACATTATATTCTGCCGACATAAACATATTAGCTTTATTTATATCTTGCATTATTAATTTTCGCATTGAACCAGTTTGAGCATTATTATATAAAATTTGTAATTGAGATAGATAAACATTAATGTCTACTGGTCGATCAGCTACAATTAGCCAAAATTCATAATTAATTGTATTATAAAAATTTCTTAAATTATAAATTACACCATCTTGGGTAGCTTGATCTAACATAAAGATATTTCGAGGAGCTATTTTAACACCCGTTACAAATTCCCCACTATCAAGTTGAATCATCCCATTCATTATTTGTTTAATGGGAACCCAATCTTCTGCATATTTACTTAATTCACTCTTCGCCATCAGAAACACACCAACCCTTCCAATAAAATCTTTTTCTTCCAAAAACAAAACTAACAATATTAACTATTAACTGCAACATATTATGATAATATGGAACAGGCATTACTAAGAATGCCGAGATAAGCGCAGGAGAAATTAGTAATAACAGCTCTAATATTTCAACTTTATTATTAAAAATAAGAAGAAATAATAACGATATTCCACAACCTCCGCCAAAAATTATTAAATCAACCGGAGTAAAAAAGCCTAAAATTAACATGGATTTTTTTGAATTTGCTGGAATTAAATAATTATTATTCATATTTCATCACCCTTTTTATTTCATTTTTTATTGCCAGCTGGTGGTAATGGAGCTGTTTTATTAGATTTTTCATAATTTTCCATTGCCTTTTGCCAAGCGGCAATTTGATTTTTACCTTCTTGAGAATCCATATATTCTTTTGTCATTCTTTCTTGTTCTTTTCTATTAATAAAATCTTTATCTGCCTTATATTTAGCATTTCCTTTCCGCATCGTACTAACAGTAGCTTCTCTTACATCAGTTAAGAACCTAGAATTACGATCTCCACTATTAAAGGCAGTCTCAAAATCACTAAGATCTCTTCTGGCTTCATTAATGGAGTTTTCCATTGTCTCATCATGGTAATCTTTTCTTAAATTATTAATTTGTGAAGTATAATTACTATCATCAAATTTTTCATCCTTAATTTCTTGAAGACGAGCTTGATAGCTTGATTCATCAAATGTTTTACTCTTTAATTCATTAATTTTTTGCATCAACTCATCATTATTATATTGAGCATTTTTAAGTTTATCAATATCAGTATTGGCCTTTTGCATTCCCATAATATCATGATTATTTTGAGCTGCCATGGCTTTCATGCTTAATTCTTTTATTTTAGCCTCTTTCTCTGAATTAAATTTAGCTTTTTCAGTTTCAAATTGACTTTCTAAATTTCTAAGTTGTTGTTGTCCTTGTTCAAAAGCTTTTTTATCATTCATATATCTTTGACGTTCAGTCATTATTCGGTCGCCCCGTTGGGTTTCAAATACTTCTTCAGCATGATGTTGTTGACGTTGTAAAGCTACTATCTTTCGATTAGCATCAGCTTGATATTGATTTTTCGCTTGTTGATATTGATTTTCTAACTTAATTATATTATCTTCCTTAGTTTGATGTTGCTTAGCATAATTCCTATTAAATTCATTAATCCAATCACTACTATTTTCGAAATCATCTATTCTACCTTCAACCTCAGATCTATAATATTTATTAGCATTATCTTTAGCTTTAGATGTAACTGTATCTACTAAAGGTTTACCACCAAATAATCCCGGTTTACCAGTTTGCCCCATAATATCATTATAAAATTTATTACGTTGCTTAGAAAATTGACCACCCTTACCTTTCCAACCATTAGCAAATCCATAACCTAGACTAGAAAGACCTGATCCATTAGCAATACCTAAAGAAACAGCTCCGGCAGCTCCAGTTACAGCCCCAACTGTTCTTTGACCTACATTATCAATTAAATTACCTAAAGGTCCAGAATTTTTAAGTTTATTTCTTATTCCCAAACTCATATTTCCTGAATTAATACCGGTAACTTCACCAATCAATTTTGGTGCTTGCTTACCAAATGCAAACATTCCCATAAAAATAATTACTTTAGCGACAAAATTTAAGTTAGAATCACTAATAAAGCTGTGAAAACTATCATTAATAATAACAACAAATGCACATATCATATACATCGTAAAAATTCTAACAAATACTTCAAAAAAAGTAGCTAAGGTCTTTTTTACCCAATTATCAAATACCGACTTTTTTGAAGGAATTACTCTTAATATAATTGGAACCGGCGCGGTTATTTGATAAAATGCTAATTTTACAACTCTTACTCCTAAATCTAAACAAAAAGATAAAGCAATATAAATTAAAAAACCACCACATATTGTACTTACTAAAGGGATATACCGGGCACCATCTCGATTATCATTTATTACATCTGTAAATTCAGTTATAGGTTGAAAGTTGCCCGTTGCTCTTATTACTGATTGAATTTCACCCCAAGTAATGTGATTATCATTTTCTGTTGAATCAGGAATTTGAACAAAAGCTTTTAAAGCTACTAATGCCATTTCTTTCCCAGTTGATGATATTGAATTATTAGTATTATCACCAAATATAAGATGGGGAATAACATTATCTTCAACTATAATATTTTGAATACTAAAAGCATAATTAAATAATGTCGGCATTATAATTAATAATAATAAAGAAATAACAATATTTTGAACAATTTTACCAGTAGTTTTATATACTTCATCAGGATTTACCATTGATTTTAATAACGAATAAGCTAGAAAGAAGAGCATAATTATTCCAATCAAAACATAAAAATTTTGAATTATTCCTTGATAATCACTTATTTTAAGAATTTCTGCTTTAGCTAATTGTTCAAATAACCCAAATATAATACTTAAAACCCAGTATACTGCACTATCTATCCATAGGAAAAAGGCAACTACACCATTGCTAAAGCTATCCCACAAATTTAATGTAAGCATACACCGTACTCCTTTCTATCTTATACCACAAGTTCCATATGGTATACCAGCTAATTTTAATATTAATTCTAACACTGTTGGTAAAACAAAAATAAGAACACCAATTATTAATCTTTTAATAAATTTTTGAATAGATTTATTAAATTCTTTTTGATCTTGAGAAACAAGAGCTTTCACAAAATCCACAAATGTAAGTACGACAATAATAATAGGAGTAATAGTTTTAATAAGATTAAATACACTTTTTAATAATTGTCCAAATCTTCCAGCTAATATTCCAGTACATGACAAATCATCTTGATCGATCGTTTGTTGTTCATTATATGTTGATTCATCAGCAATTACAGTATCAATAACATTTTCAACTTCCTTATGTTGTTCCATCCAACTTGGAGGTGCAAAAACAATTACATTAGTTTTATCTTCATAAAATCTTGACGTCCCACCCTTTAATGGTGAGTTTAAGCAATCAAAAATTCCATTACTATTTAAAAAGTAAGAAGTTTGAAATAAATTTTGAGCCTCATTATACTTTTTATTAAATTCATAATCAGTTGTATTCATATAATTAACTACTTCAACTTTATTATTTCCAACATAAGCTCTTATTGCAACTGTTTTATTATTATTTTGATATATATAATCACAAAAACGATTATATTCTCCTGAATTAGCAGAATTTAAACTACCAAATTCCTTTTTACCAATAATACTTTCAGGATTATTAGTGGAAAAAGTTATTCTTGTCCTTTCATGGACCCAACCAATATCTGATCTTTTTAAATAATAAATTGAATTACATTCAAAATTATTATTTTTAAAAAAAGCACTTGTTTGTATATTTATATCTTCGCCCCATGTACTAATATCAACATTGCTTCTACCATCCCATGAAGTTGTTTTGTTGGCATTATCTATATTTAGTATATAACCAATACTATTTTTTCCAGTTTCATAAACAGTTAAAACTGCCCCTTCATATTTATATTGACAATATTTAGCTGCACTTACATTATTAAAAGATATTGATATTATTAAAATTATAATAAATATAATTACTTTTTTCATTTAAATCCCTGCTTTTTACAATTTCTCTTTTTAATTATAACAATAAATTTAGTAAATAGCTAGCAAAAGAGAAAAAAAATACCAAAAATAAAAATAAGAAACCTATGGTATTTAAAATTATGGATATAAGAATTCAAAAAGTATGTACAGAGCTAAGAG
>CANPZX010000014.1 GCA_947589195.1 uncultured Bacilli bacterium
CTAAAATACCCCCCCCCCAGAACAAGCATTAGCCCTAGAGTTAGGAGGATATTTCTTATTTTTTTATTTTTCTTAAACTTTTCTAATTTCATTGTTATCCTCTTTTCTATTGTTATCTATAGTATAAAATAATTTATGTTTATTTTCAATTACTTTAAATTGAAATTATTCTTAACATTTATTCAGATAACCAATTTGCTATATCGATAATTTGGATTCCTTCATATTGATAATTATCATGTTTAGTTCTAGCTATAAGTATTTTAGGATATGCATCTTTTATTTTTAATAAAGGTTCTACTTCCCGTTTAAATGTATTATTTTCAAAATCATTTCCAATATTATCAGAAACTTGAATATAAACTTTTTCATTTCTTTTCATAGCGACAAAATCAACTTCTTTATCATATAAAATGCCAACATAAACTTCATATCCTCTTCTAATTAATTCCATAGCCACAATATTTTCATAAATATTACCATAATTCATATTTTTATTACCTTGAATAGCGTATTTTATAGCATGATCTGATAAATAATATTTATCTTGTGTGGATAAATATTTTTTGCCTTGAATATCATATCTTCTAATTTTATAAAAAGCAAAAGATTCACATAAATATTTAATATAAGATCCAACGGTTTTGTCATTAGTATCCGCTTTAAAAGTATTTAAGGTATCTGTAATACTTCTATAAGAAGTAAGTTTAGCTATATTATCTATTAAAAAATCACTAATACTATCTAATAAAGGGATATTTTGGATTTTGTTTCTCCCAACTATATCTCTTACAATCATTGTTTTATAAACATCCGATATATAATTATATTTTTCATCTAATTCTTTATAAAGATACGATCCCGCGAAACCTCCTTCCAGAACATATTTATCAAAACTTTCTTCGTTATTTTCTAAATTATAATATTCAAGAAATTCTTTATATGAAAAAGGATATATTTCAATACTATATGTTCTACCAGTAAATAAAGTTGCTAAATCACTTGATAAAAGAAAGGCATTAGAACCCGTTATATAAATATCATATTTACCTTCAGCATGAAAATTATTTATTGCTTTTTCAAAATTATTACACATTTGAACTTCATCAATCATAATGAAATTATTCTTTTTAGAATCATATTTTTGAGAAACATAATTTATTAGTTCTTTGTATTGTTTTAAGTTATCAAATTTATCAAGATTATAATCTATATAAATGATATTGGAATTATTATCAGTTTTTTTGATGTAATCTATAAACATATTTAGGAGTTGTGATTTACCACTACGTCTAACACCAGTAATAACTTTTATGTCTGGTGTTCCCATAACTGAAATCATATCATTCAAGTATTTTCTTTTAATTATTTTCACATTAATCACCTTTATTAATATTTTATCATTTATTTCGCAAATTTCAATTTTTTTTGATTTTGCGAAATAAAAAATCAAAGAAACTTTTAACGACTACTCAGTTTTTTTACTTTTTTATCATAATAATTTTTCATTATATTTGACAAATTAATCAATTAGGAAACGGGGACGGATGCCATTTGAAGCGAACGCGGCGCTGTAGCCGGCGGCAACGCCACGGCTGTCGACACGAGCAAAGCCCTCCGAGTAGGTAACCGCCTTTAGCCACCATGTAAAACGAGTGGTTCCATAACTATTAATAAATTCAGGTTTAAGCTTGAATATCGCATACTGACGATTGTCGATACCGATATCATATCCTGAGGAAGACCAGATTGTACTCCCATATACGTTGACTTCACTCATTAAGTCTAAATATCTTTCTTCCCATGCCCAGCCTGATGATGCACCATTGGGTAATCCCCCAAACTGATTCGAACGATTAGTTTCTGTAGCGCTACTAACTAAATTTCGGTATTGAATAATATGATTATCGAAATCAGGGGCTATATATTTATTTAAGATATCTTGTTTAGTAGTATCTATTGCTGTCCCTAAAGTTTCCTTATACATCTCACTTCCTTTATATCCTCCAGCTGTAGTACTACTGGAATTCATCGGAGCATTCATTAAAGGATATGCTGGAATAATGGTTGCATGACACTTATCTAAAGCTGTATCTCCTGAATATAAATAATTATTAATGTCGGCGATTAACCAAATTATTTTTCTATTTTCACTATCGGTTTGTGTACTTTCTATATAATCTCCAACATAAATATCCTCAAATGTACAATTTTCAATTTGGTTATATAAATTCATCTTATCTTCTGGTGGTAAGTTTTTATATTCAGTTATATTTTTTCCCCGATAAGTATTACGTCTCGCATTTACCCCAGCATTTAAATATTCTTGATATTCACTTTTATCTAAACCAGATGTAAATTTTATATCACATTTGGTTCCTTCTTTTATTTCATCTATTTTTAAACTCCAAGCATTGTAGTCCCACTTTCCTATTGATTCTCCGCAGTCAACATCAACTTTGTAATAACCCCGATTAGGAATACTTTTAACCTTTTCATCATCTACCATAATGGCTAATTTATAATTTTCAAAATTTTGATATTTTCCTTGGGTATAATTATATATTCTACTTACTAAAATACCCCCCCCCCAGAACAACAATTGTACCTAGGATGGGAAGAACTTTTTTATTTAATTTCATTATTTTTTCCTCCTCTATTGTTATCTATAGTATAAAATAAATTAAAAATTATTGCAATTTAAATTAACTATATTTTAAATAAAAAATTTACATGATATAATCTAAATGAATTAAGGAGGAAAGTTTAGAAATGATAAAAGAATTTAAAGAATTTATTTCCCGGGGAAATGTTGTTGATTTAGCAGTTGGTGTAATTGTTGGAGGAGCTTTTTCTAAAATAGTTACTTCTTTAGTTAATGATATTTTAATGCCAGTTATTGGTCTAGTTTTAGGAGGAGTTGACTTTTCAAATTTAGCTATTAAATTTAAAGATACAACAATTGGATATGGAATGTTTATTCAAAATATTATTGATTTTCTAATTGTTGCTTTCTGTGTTTTTATCTTTGTAAAAACTGTAAATAATTTAGCTAAATTAGGCCATAAAAAAGAAGAAGTTAAAGAAAAAGAAGAAACAAAAGTAGTTGAAACAGAACTTTCAGTTTTAAAAGAAATTAAAGAGCTTTTAGAAGAACAACCAAAAGCCAAGAAAACTACTAAAAAATCTAAAAAGACGGATAATTAAATACCCGTCTTTTATTTATTATATCCATCTTGAAATATAAATATTTCTAACTGTTTCTTCTTCATAACGATAAAAAATAGCAATAATACTTTCAACAATTACTTGTAATATATTCGTACAAGCTTTTTTAATTTTAACATTAAATATATCTTGTTGCATTCTTCTTCTAAATAAATAATCATCAATATATTTACCTAAAACATAATCAATTTTCTTAGCTAATCCTACTTCTTCGGGATTATTAATATCTATTTTAAAAATATAACTTTCATATATTTTTATTAATTTATCACTTACAACATCTTCTTCAAAATATTCAAAATTTTTGATGCGATAAAAATTTGGACAATTATCTAAAATAACCTTATTTTTATTCATCTAGTAATCACTTCCCTTTAGTATATAAACATCATACAATAATAAATTGGGGTTGTAAATAGAACAAATGTTTCAAAATAAAAGATATTTTAACTTTTTTTAAAGATAAGAGCATGATATAATTAAGAAAAAATAAAGGAGGATATATGAAAAAAGTTAAATTAAAAAAAGAGGCTGAACATAAAATTTTTATAGGAATGGCAATATTATTATTTCTTATTTTTGGTATTATGGGAATTATTAAAGTAAGAAAGGAACTTAATTATCAGAAGACTTATGAAAGTAAGTTAATTAATTATGGCTATACTTTAGAAGAAGCAACTGATTTAATTAATATTTTTAGTGATCAAGAATTAGACAGTATTTTAACTATAACTAAAGATTCGAAAATTATTAATTTAGGAAATGAAAAATATTTTATTTTTAACAATTTAGAACGTTATTTAACTTATTTAACAAACAATCCAGACATTAGTTTTAAAGATGTTGTAGCCTTAGTTAATGTTAATCGTGATTATGAATTTTATTCACATGATTTAGTAGGCAAAAATATTGATGCTTCCAATATTATAGTTAATAAATATTATATCTTAGATGAAAATTATGTCCCAGATGATTTAGTTAATATTAGTTTACAATATGCTTATGCTGGACATAAAATAAAAAAAGAAGCTCTTGATGCTTATGTTTCCATGTGGCATGAAGCGAAAGATAATGGCATTCAGTTAATTGTTAATTCTAGTTATCGCAGTTATGCGGAACAAAAAGATATCTATGATAGTTATATTATTAAATATGGACAAAAAAAGACTGATGAGATGGCGGCAAGACCAGGTTATTCAGAACATCAAAGTGGTTTAGTTATTGATGTTTTTGAAATTAATAATCAAAAGACTGGAACATTTAAAGATTCGGTAGCTTATGAATGGTTAAAAAATAATGCTTATAAATTTGGTTTTATTGAAAGATATCCGGAAAATAAAGAAAATATTACGGGTTATAGTTTTGAATCTTGGCACTGGCGTTATGTGGGAAAAGATGTAGCTAAGATAATTCATGACGAAGATATTACTTATGATGAATATTATGCTTATTATGTCGAAAATCAGGCTTAAAAACCTGATTTTTTTTTACCATAAGTTAGTTAAATTACCATCATTTAAATAATATTTATCCATATTAATATACCAAGCAAAATTTTCTTTTAATTCGTTAATATTATAGGTTCTAATAATAACTCCATAATAACCAGTCTCAGGCCATAATGACTCCGCGACATAAAATAAATCATTAGTTTTTTTAACTAGCATTGCTATATGACCCCCATTAAGGGATTTACCACTTAATAAATCCCCTATTTTCCAGGAATTAACATCATTAATTTTAATTTTTTCTCCAAGATCAGTTAAATCAGGATATTTAGTAATACCGGCCCCTATATCACCAGGATCAAATCCAGCTTGATAAAAAGCCCAAGTTATAAAACCACTACAATCTAAACCATTTAAGATAGTACGATTTAGATTTTTAGCATAAAGAGGACAACCCCAAGGTGTGGGATTAGTACTACTTTTAGCTAATAATTGATAGCGTGACTCATTTAAATATAAACCAAGATGATAATATCTTCCTTCCCCATCAATATAGGGATAAACATTAAATGTTGTAAGACGACCATTTTCATTAAAATAAGGAATACGATAAGGAAATTCCATCGTTAGAAATTTAATCGCGGCAATAACTCCCGCCCGAGTTTTATACCCCCTATCATTAACTCTACTTAATAATATTTCATCTAATAAATCATTTTCTTCTTTGGTATATTGATTACATTCCAAAATTT
This sequence comes from uncultured Bacilli bacterium, assembly GCA_947589195.1. GTDB lineage: Bacteria > Bacillota_I > Bacilli_A > RF39 > UBA660 > MGBC108787. The sequence continues at coordinate 5,429 of CANPZX010000014.1, forward strand.
TTTTATTATAATCAAAATTATCAGGTACTTCTTGGATTAAATTAGTAACTATAACTTCCATAGCTCTTGTTTCTTTACCTACCTGTAAAATAATAGAAGTTTTTCCTTCATTAATACCTGTTATAAGACCATCTTCGGAAGTTACAGCAATTTTAGGATTTAAACTTTTAAATGTAACCGTGGCATTTTTTGAATCTTTAACTTCTAAATTATAATTTATTTTTTCTTGGCCATTAATAGCTAAATATATTTTTTCTTTTAAAAGATCAAATGAAAGAACTTCAACAGGAAAGTTATCTATTGGAGGTAAAGAAGTATTTTTAAAAAAGAAGATATAAGATAAAGAAGTTAATATTAAAATACTTATTATTAAAATTAAATATTTAATAAATTTCATTTAAATCCTTTCTAAATGTTAAAAAAATTAGGTAATATATACCTAACTTATTTTAAAGCAACTAAAAGCTCATCTTTTTTCATTGTTGAATAACCTTTAATACCTTTAGTTTTAGCTACTTCTTTTAATTCTGCTAAAGTCATTTTACTATAATCTTGTTTAGATTCTTTAGTTTCTTTAGAAGTAGTCTTTGCTTCTTCTTTTACAGGTTTTTCAGTATTTTTAGCAACTTTTTTACCATTCTTTAAAGCTTCTTTAGCAACATTAACTAATTTAGTAAAACTAGCTGGATCATCAATAGCAAGTTCACTTAACATTTTACGGTTAATTTCAATCTCAGCAATATTTAAACCATTAATAAATTTAGAATAACTAATATCATTATCCCGACATCCAGCATTTATTCTAGTAATCCATAATTTCCGGAAATTTCTTTTATTTTGTCTACGATCTCGATAAGCATAAGCCCGAGAATTAAGTACTTGTTCATGAGCAGTTTTAAATAATCTATTCTTACTTCCAAAATAACCTTTAGCTTCTTTTAAAACTTTTTTTCTTCTTGTTTTAGGAAGTGATCCACCTTTAACTCTTGTCATATTTTTCCCACCTTACTAAATAACAGATTTAATTCTGCTAGTATCTCCTTTACTTAATGTCCCTTTTGTTCTTCTTTGTCTAACTTGTTTAGCACTATCTTTATTGGTTTTATGGTTACCCCCACTTTTTTTATAAGATAATGTTCCATTAGCTCTTTTTTTAAATACTTTACTACTTGCTTTATGAGTTTTTTGTTTAGCTCCTTTAGCCATTTTACATCCTTCTTTCTTATTTATTATTTTTTGGTGCTAAGATAATATACATATTTTTCCCGTCTTGTTTAACAGGAGTTTCTATTTCTGCATATTCACTTAAGCTTTCGGCAAATTTTTCTAAGACATCTTTTCCTAACTCAGGATGAGCCATTTGTCTTCCTTTAAAACGAATTAACCCTTTAACTTTATGTCCTTTTTCTAAATATGATGCCGCATTTTTCCGGCGAGTCTCAAAATCATGAATATCAATTGTTACTGACAAACGATATTCTTTCAATTCTTTATTAGTTTCTCGTTGCTTTTTTTGAGCTTCTTTTATCTTTTTTTGCTTTTCATATTTATATTTATTGTAATCAATAATTTTGGCAACAGCTGGGGTTGAATTTTCATTCATTAAGACTAAATCTAAACCCGCATAACTAGCAAGGGTTAGAGCATCTTCTAATTTTTTAATTCCCATTTGTTCCCCATTGGGACCAATTACCATTAGTTCATGGATTTTTATTTGATCGTTAATTGGCAATTCGTTTTTACTATTTGCTATATAAATGCACCTCCATACAATTATAAAAGGTGGACTTATAATCCACCTTAAAAAGACTTATTTTTCTAGTTTAAAAAAACTGGGCCTTTTTACCTATTACTATATGTAATCAGGTGGATTTTAAATCTCTTTCCTTTTTCATAACAACTAGATTATATATTAAATATATGTAAAATGTCAAGAAAAATTAATGGTTTCTTGGTTAAAAAAAGCTTCTCATAATGAGAAGACTATTTTTATATTTTATATAATGAATTATTTTTACGGGTAATAGTAAATACGCCAACTGCTAAAACAATTCCGGAAATAATTACAGCATATGGTAAGAAACCACCAGTTTGAGGATTTTTTACACATTCACTATTATAAACTTCCTCAGTTACAACACTACCATCTTTACCATAATAAACACCATTGGCTGTATCAGTATAACAACTTTTAGTTTCTTCAACTGTTACTTCAGAATCACAGCCTTTAAATTCGCCATTTTCATCATAACATGGAACTAAAACTGCCCGACATTGTTTAGCAACATCATTAACTGTAAATACAATTGTAGCGATTTGGAACTCGCCGGTCATACCTTGAGTAGTTCTCATACTTAAACTATTGCCATTAGAATAGTCCATCCAATTACTAGCTGGTGTAATACTTTTAACGGTTAAGTTTTCTAATTGTAAAGTTCCAGTAAATTGACTTAAAGTACTTCCACTTGTAGCATTAGCACTAATATAACAAGTCATTGTGGCACTACCATCAGTTTCATAAACTTTTTTGTCACATTTAAAACCATTTTGGAAACTAATTGCAGCTTTAGCACTCATTGGCATAACTAATAAACATCCTAATACTATTAAACTTAATATCTTTTTCATTAAATTTACCTCTTTCTTATTACTATTATGCCTTAATTATATCATAAAAATTCATAAATGCTAGTCTTTTTGATTAATTTTACCATTTATTGTCGAATTAAATTTTTTTACCTTAATTTTCCTTACCTTTTTTTATAAATCATAAAAAATATTTTAATTAGAATATATTAAAAATAAAAGTTTTATGTTATTATATTAAATATAGGAATAAATGGTGGTGATTATATGCAAAAAGTTTTAATAAGCATTAAAAATGATTCTTTAATCTTTTCATATAAAGTACCTAAAAAAACTAATATAGAACTTTTAAATACTAATATTATTAATGATAATGAACTTTTATTTAGTGAAGAATATTTAAAAGAAAATACTAAAATAGTCAGTTTATTTATTAAAGAGTTATGTCAAGAAAAGAATTTATATAAAACTATTATTGAAACTAATAAGTTAGCTTTAATGGTTTTAGATTTATTAAAGAAAAATCCTTATATTACCGCGATAAGTATTAAAGAAAATTCCCCCTTATCTTATTTAGTTTATGAAAAATTAATTGAGAATAAATATATTAATTATGTTGAAGCTGATAATATCCATCAATTTATGTTAGAACTTTTAGATAAAAAGAATATCCATGGGGAAAGTCGGGCCGAAGTTTTATATTTAAGTAATTTTATGTTATCTAATAATTTAACTAATTATTCCCAAATATTTTATAAAATGAATATTCATATTACGGAATATTTAAAACCGGATGATATAGATGATATTGCGGCTTTTTTAAATATTAATAAGTATTTAAAAAATATTCATTTAGATATTTTCTTTAAAAGTGATTTAGAACTTATTATTAAATTATTATTAAAATATAAAATTAAAAATATTAAAATTTTAATTTATGAAAATATTAAAGATGGTAAAACAATTGAATTTTTAAAGAAGACTAATAAAAGTTTAGCTAAAAAAAATATTAAAATTGAATTAGTTTATTCAAAAGAATATTTAAAAAATGCTATCTTTAAGCAAGTTATTGTTAATACGGTTAAAGCTTGTGGAATTTTAATCATGGCTATTGTTGTTGGCGCTTTAAGTTATGTTGGTATAAGTAATTATGAAGCTTTACAAGATGTTTCTAAAATTCAAGAGACAGTTCAAAAAAGAATTGAAGAAACTAATACTGAAGAAATCACTTCTCCGGATAATCGTTTTGAAATTAAAAATAATTATATTGCTTCGCTTTTAACAATTAATGAAGATGTAAGAGGATGGTTAAAGGTTAATAATACTAATATTGATTATCCCGTAGTTCAAGGTGAAAATAACGAATTTTATTTAAATAATAACTTATATAAAGAAGAAGACCGCAACGGATGGGTCTTCATGGATTATCGAAACTCAGTCTATAATATGGATCGTAATACAATAATTTATGCTCATAATCGTTATTATATTGGCGTTATGTTTGGAAGTTTATATAAAGTATATAATAGTAGTTGGTATAAGAATCCCGAAAATCAAATAATTTCTTTTAATACTATTTATGAAACAAATAATTATCAAATATTTTCTATTTATAAAGTACCTAAAACTATTGATTATTTAAAAACTTATTTCGCGGATGATAATGAATTTCAAAAATATATTGATATGGTAAAGAGTCGTAGTATTTATAACTTTAAAGTTGATATTTCAACTGACGATAAGATTCTTACTTTATCAACTTGTTCTAATAATAATCAAAGATTAGTTGTCCATGCTAAATTAATTAAAGAATGACTAATCTTTTTTTATTTGCTCTTCGATTAATTTAATATTCTCTTTAATTCTTAAATCATCAGGATTTAATTTATTAGCCACGATGGCATTAGCTAAGGCATCATCTAAATGGTTAGTATAATAGGCAACAACACTAAATAAATCATAAAAATAATAATTCCAACAAAATTCTTCATTAATATAAGTAGTTGGTTTTATGGTAATTTTACTAGCTTCTTTTAATAGCTCATAAGCTTTTTCATAATTTTTTTCATTATAGTATAAACTAGCAAGTTCAACATAGGCTTCTCTTAAATAAGGAGCTTCTTTAATTGCTAGTTCATAATACATTTTAGCTTCTCTTTTTCGTTTTAAGTTATCATAACTTCGCGCAATAAAGCGCATGGAAGCCGCTCTTTCATCCTTCCAAGTACTACTTTTTAAATCTAAATGTTTTATTAATGTATCAATACATTTATTCCATTTATGATAATACATATACTCTCGCCCTAAGTAATGTAAATTACGATCATCTAAGGGATCTTCTTTAACGGATAATTCTAAAAGGGGTAAATAACTTCCCCGACTCTTCTTTAAATCTTGATGATGATTTAAAACAATTCCGGGAACAATTACACTTTTTTCTTTTTCCCCAGTAAATTTTAAAACTTCATGCACCGGATGATACCAAGTATAATCATGACGATTATGAATTTTAGAAATATAAAAAGTTGTACCCGGATTACCATATTTATCAAAACTCCAGTTATATAGATATTCTACTTTAGTTGGTTTTTCTTTTAACCAAACTTCTTCTAGTTTTTCTCGCCATCCAGGAACAAAGGCTTCATCAAAATCGGTACATACACAAATGTCGGCATCTTTGGGTACTAAATCTAAAGACATATTCCTTACTACATCAAAACGAAATGGTTCTAGTTTTTTCGTTTTAACTTTAACCCCTAATTTTTTTAATTTTTTAACCGTATCATCTGTTGAACCAGTATCTAAAACATAAATACCATCGGCTTCACTCATACTTTTCACATAATCTTCTACATATTTACTTTCGTTTTTACAAATAGCATAAGCATATACTTTTAATTTATTCAATTTAAAAAACCTCCTATTTAATTATATTTAAAAGAGGTTTATTTGTTTAACTTATAACTTTAATTATTTCTAATTCTTCAATTAAATTAGCTTGATATTCTTTATATTTAATTAAAAATTCTATCATTAAATCCCTAGGTAAATCATTTATTTTGTTTCCCAATTTACTTTTTGAACCGGTATATATTTTAGTAGTTTTAATAATAGATTTTTTAGATAAACCAATATTCTTAGCTTGATAAGCATTTACTTCGATATCATACTTTCCTTTTTCGGCCGAGGATGAAATCAAAACATAATGAATGTCTACAAATTTAAGTTGATTATTCTTATCATTTCCAATTATCAATATCGGACGATTTTTTATTGAACCATCATTTGGCTGTACTGCTTTATATGTCCATATTTCTCCCGGCATAATTAATCCCATTCATCAGCCATTGGAGCATAAATCTCATTAGTAAAATAATTAGCGATAGCTAATTTATCAATAGTTTTATCTGATCTTTCAATAGGATCTAAACCACTTCTAGCTAGTTGCCAAGGCTCTTCATTATGCGTCAATTCTTCTAAAAATTTAGCATCATATTTAGCATAATTATTTTTTACATAATTTAAAATTGTCAAAACCTCTTCATCTAATGGTTCTAATTCATAATCTTCTGCAATTGGATTGTAAGAATAATCTTTATATTTAAAATATATCTTGGGAATTACTGGTCCATGTACCCAAGCTTCAAATTCATCCGGAAATAATTCATGATCATAAAAAGCATAAGAATACCCTTGAGCAAAGTATAATAGTTTTTGAAGTTTTAAAGGTTCTGGATGTAATTCATTTATAAACCATTTCGCTATATTTTCAACCTTTGCCATATTAATTCCCCTTTCATATATTTATATTAACAAACATTCGTTCTTTATGCAATAAAAAATAGAGCAATTAAGCTCTACTAGAATATTTACCATCTTTAGTGGAAATAATTATTTTTTCACCTTGTTCAATGAATAATGGTACTTTAACAGTAAATCCAGTTTCAATTGTTGCATCTTTCATAGCATTATTGGCTGTATTACCTTTAACAGCTGGTTCAGTACTTACAACTTCAAATTCAATTTTTTCGGGTAAGGTAATGCCAATAATTTCTCCTTCATAAAAATCAATCATAATTTCTAAGTTTTCTTTTAAGAATTTACGATCATCGCCTAGTACACTACTTGAAACTTCAATTTGTTCGTAAGTATTAGTATCCATAAAAACATAATTATCTCCTGATGCATATAGATATTGCATTGGTGTTTTAGTTATATGGGCCCGGTCTACTTTCGTTCCTGAGTTAAAAGATACTTCCGTAATTGAACCACTTTTTAAATTTTTAAGTTTCATTTTAACAAAAGCGGCACCTTTACCTGGTTTAACATGTGAAAACTCTAAAACTACACAAGGACTACCATCAACCATAATAGTCATTCCATTTTTAATATCATTTACACTGATATTCATCTTTCATTCCTCCTATTATTTACCTAATTTAGTTTCTTTAAAAACAGTTGTTCTTTGACAATTTGGACAATATTTTTTTAATTCTACTTTATCAGGCGTATTTTTTTTATTTTTGATAATTGGTCTTCTACTGTATCCACATTCTGTACATTTCATACCAAAAAATACTCTATTTAAATTTTTTGCCATGTAAGATACCTCCTTTTCTAAACTATATGTATTATATAGTAAATGTTTTAAGATTGCAAATAAAACCATTAAAAAAGACTATAAAATAGTCATTTTTTAAGAAACATTAGGATAACTTATTCTTAAAGTAATTTCTTTAGCTTCCTTTGAGTTATTATAATCATATTTAAAAGTATAATTATATTCATTAGTCCAAGCGGTAAAATCTAAAGCAAATTTACTATATTTACTTCTTTCTACTTCTATATAACGCGTTTCCCCTGGATAATTATTATCATATACTTCAATTTTAAATTTATTAGCGTCATTAATATCTTGAACTAAACGAATAGCATTAATTGCATGACCTCCTTCTTTAGCTGTCATGCCTATTACTAAAGGTTCTTTGTTTTTTAATCCTGTAATTAATTCTTGAAAGGCTTTATCGGGATCAGCTGTAAAAGAAGTGCTTTTGGCTTCAAGTTGTAATATAAATAAACGCCATAAGGCATTAAGCATTGCTTGATCATCTTTTTCAACATTTTTTCGAAATGAATCATTGTCAAAATTTAAAGTAGCTCCCTGAATCTTTTGATATCCATCCCCAGCACTATCTCGCATTTCAAAAGACAATCCTATCGTGGCCATTTTATCATAATAAGTTTTATTAATCATTAAAGTATTATCTTCGATTCGGTCGCGATAATCATTCGGAATTTTACTATTTAAAAACCAATCAACTATTTCATTTTTAATTGTATATTCATAAAGAGGTTGATGCTCAGCAAAATAAGTATTATTTAAATCATACCCTCCTGAAGAAAGTTTTATGGTTTTTAAATATAATAAATAAAACTTGGATACTTCTTTAGCCTCTAATACTAAAGGTAATTTGTTTTCATAATATAATTTAGCAAAGGTAGCCATCCCATAACACATACCATCTAAGGATTGAACACTTGAAAAATTTCGAAAAGGAAAACCGTCTCTTGTGACAATAAACCCACTATCTATATTAATCATTCCATCAATATTATTATCATTATCGGTATCCGCTAAATTATAATTGATATTAGCTCCAACTAAACGATATATATCATCTAAGGCATTACTATCTAGGGCATTATAATATTTACATCCCGTATTATTAGCTATATCTTGTAATTCTTTTGTATCCAAATCTTTTCCTAAACCAATTACACATATCTTAACATCTTTCTCTAAAGCACTGTTAATAATTGCACTTTTTTTACTTGATAAACTTCCTTCGGTATTTTTGCCATCAGTTAATAAGATAAGATAATGACTATTATTATCTTTCGTAAATTCAGAAATTCCCCTATTTAACGCAGTGATAATATTCGTTCCATCGCCATTACTTTGCCAAGCGCTTCGCATTTTATTCACAGCATCTTTTATTTTACTTGAATCATGAGTGAATTTACTTAAATTAACATAATTACCCGAAAACTCAGCAACCCCAAATTCATAATTACCAGTAAACATATCAATCATTTTATTAGTTAAAGATAATCTTTTAAATCCCGGATCATTACCAACAGCTCCCGTACTTTCACCATAACCTGCTTCACTCATTTGACTTTCAGTATACATTGAAACCGAATTATCAATAACAAACATTATTTCTGATTTAATACTCTTTAAAGTAGTATTTTTATCTCCAATTACATATTTAGAAAAATGTTTTAATGTTGCCGAGATAGTTTTATTATTTAAATCAACAGTTGTAGGTACAACTTCTAAATCTTTTGTTTCTTCATTAAAATAATATAGAGTTAAATTATTTTCATCTAAACCTTTTTCATTTATTTCTTTTAAATCATATTTAATATTTACATCAGCTTTAGTTATTTTTCCCTTCGTAGAAAAATTATATATCGTATTTAAAGTTCCTTTTTGCTTAGCTAAAATATCATTTTCAATTAAATCAATCGTACTACTAGCAATATTACCTTGACCACTTATACTTATTTTTACCCCTTTACTAGATTCATCAATAGTATATTCTAAATTTCTTTCGTTATCATTTAAGCCATCATTTTTTGAATCTATTTTTAAAGGGTCTAAACCTAAATCAAGTTCATCGCCATCATTTATTCCATCACCATCCGTATCTATTTTTAACGGATCTGTTTTAGTTTGTTCAATTTCTAAATTATCAGGAAGTCCATCTTTATCCGTATCCGCGGAATACATATTGGTTCCTAGTTCTTGTTCTTTACTATTTACAATCCCATCATTATCACTATCCGTAGTTGTATCATCAACTTGGTCCTCTAATATTCCTTGTAAATTATTAATTGTTATATCATCAATTTTACCATCAATTACATTAACTGTTTTTTTAATTTTTTTACCACTAGGAGATGTAGCCGTAAGCATATATTTACCAGGACTATTTGGTAATGTCCATTTAACAAAAGCTCCTTCATTAGATACTTCTCCTGAATTACTGGTAAATTTTATATTATCAATTATCTTATCTTCTTTATCATAAGCTAAAACATGTAAGTTTAAAGTTGTTGGAGTCGTATAATTAACTTTAACATCAGGATAATCTGAATCCCAACTTAATTTAGTGAAATCATGAAATTTACTATATAATAGAAAACTTATAGCGATAATAAAACAAATAAACAAGCCAATAGAAATTTGTTTTTTAAATTGAAAACAAAATTTAGTTGTTTTTTTTAACAAAGGATTTATTAAACTACTACTTTTTTTCTTTAATTTTTCGGTCGTAGTTTCCAGAGTATAATTAATAAGTTCAGTTTTTAAACTTATACCGCAATTGGAACAAAATTCAGCTTTTTCTGATAATTTAGTACCACACTTTGGACAAAACATCTATTTTTCCTTCTCTCTTTTATAAAACTATTTTCTTACATCTTTAGGAATTGTTGTTGAACCAGTTGTATCAAAACCATTATAAGTAATTTCAACAATTTCGTTCATACCCATTATTTCCATTTCAAAATTAACTTTTTCTATATAATTAGAAGCATTAACTAAAATACTTACATTGATATCACTATTAACAATTTTATTGACATCAACATTGGTATCAGTTTGAGCCATAGCTGAAGCAAGCTTTTGACTTGATATTACTCCTTTATATAAAGTACTACTTCCTTGTTTTTCTTCGCTAATATTAAAAATATAATCATTTAAACTTAACCACGAATTAGTATTTACATTATTTATAGAATTTGTAATCCATTGAGAATCATTACTATAAGAAGACGATACCTTTGTATATGATACTCCTTTATTAAAATCATAATATTCTTCTGTTTTAGCACCATAAGCAGATGTTAAACAATATCCGGTTTTATTTTGTCGATCTTCTTTACAATTCATGGTAGTTGTGGCGTCCATAATTCCCATTTGAGTTGTTATTTTTATTGTATAGCTAAAATTATCTAAATCATTAATCATTATATTTTTAGCTTTAGCTAACTTGCTATCACTATTAATTTTCTCTTTTGTATCACCACAACCTGCAACTATACCTAAGATTAGTATTAAAATAAATAAATTACTTATTCTTTTCATATTAACTCCTTTCTCACTTAATTATTTTTCTTCAGAATATATTAATTTTAAATCCGTATTATAATAATCTATTTTATTATCAGTTTCTATTGTTAAATAATTTGAATAAATATTTAACATATTTTCACTAACAACTTTCATTGTTTTTTCAGTTATAAGATTATAAACAATTATCTCTTTAGTTGAAGAATCTTTATAGTAAATAAAAGTACTTTCATCATCATAAATATATGAAGCATTAAATTCCGCAACAGTTTTACCATTTTTTAAATTAATTAAATAAGTTTTATTGTCTTTAGTAGTCATGACATAATTTTTATCTTTTGTTAGCAAATATTGATATAATGATGGACTAAAGTAATCTATACTATTCCATTCACAAGGTAATATTTCTTTTTCATTTAAAACAAGACCAAGACCTTGACCACAACTAGTTTTAGTAATACCAGTTAAGTCCTCCCAAGCATCAAAATCTAAATCATAATCCATATTAGAAGGAATGGCTGACGAAATATTTCCTGTTTTTAAATCTAAATAAGTAAATCTATTATTATAATCTTTATCGCTATCTTTTATTCTTATGTATCCTGGATAATAATCTAAATCAATAGCATCACTACTGGTTTGATAAAATATTTTATCATTTTGAATATACATTAACATTTTAGTTTCATAAGATCCTCTTTCAGAAACTTCAAAAATATTATTATCTTTATCAAAAATATTATTTTCTGTAAAATCAAAAATTACTTTTCCCGTGTCACAATTGACAATTTCATCTTTTTCATCCTCAATAGATACAATACAATATCTTTCTTTTAAAGTAGGATCAATATCTGATGGTTGAACATAAAAGAAATCTTCATCATTTTTAAATTTATATGTATAAGTAATTTTTCCTGAAATATTCATTATTCCGGCTGTTCTTTCTTTCTCATTTTCCCAGCGTAAATAATCATAATCAGCATAATCAACTTCTATATCATCAGAAGTTATTTTTTTTAAAGAACCATTATATAATTGATCATTTATAACCCAAGAATCATATTCTGAAATATATTCTATATCTGAATAATAATTTGATTGAACCCTAACTTTACCTGTTTGATCTATTAATTGATATATCTCATCATCATTTTCAACAATTTCTACTAAGGCATAATTACCATTAAAATCTGAAGCACTTTCATATATTGGTTCTATAACTATTTTACCATTTGAATTTATATAACCATATTTTTTATCTTTTTTAATTTTAATTAAGTTATTTTCATCAAATATTGAATTTATATTAGAATTTTTATTTTCAAAAAATTTATAACCTACTAATAAAACAAGAGATATTACTAATAAAGTGCCTATTACTATTAATAATGTTTTTCTTTTAGAAGAATTATTATTTATATTATTTGCGATATTCTTATTATTTTGGATTATATTTTCATAATTATTATTCATTATTTAAACATATCCAATATACTATTAAGTCCATCAGTTATAGAACTCATAAATAACTTAGTATAAAGATAATATCCAGCAGTAATTAGAATTCCAAAACAAATAAGATTGAAATATATTTTTTTATCACTTTCTAAATTAAATTCACTATTCATTAATTCATATAAAATTATTAGGGAATATACTAAACCAGCAACAGTTGCTATAACACCTAATGGATTCCAAATTATATTAAGAATAGGTGATAAAATCATAGCACCTAAAATAATTGGGATTAAAGAAGTAGCACTAATTGATAAAGATTTAATAAAACTTAAATTCTTTTTAATAACTAGACTAGCAAAATAAAAAACTAAAGTAATTGCCAAAATAATTCCTACTGAAATTAAGAAGTTTTTACCTATCAATTCTAACCATTTAATTTCTTTTAAATTATCCCACTCCCATGAGTATGTATATCCTTTTAAGTAGCTATAACTTGAAACTCTTACTGTAGCTAGTATTGTTCCTATTAAATTAGCTATAGTCATTAAAATACTTACTACGAGAGCTAATATTACTGATGTTTTAGAGTTATTTAATTTTGATTCTTCCTCTTTAAAACATTTAATTGGTTTTAAAAGAATAGCTATAATATACATTAAATAATTTAATGATACATTGCTTATATTAGTAGTATTTGGTGTTTCTACAAAAGTAGAATTTGAAACTTGCTCATTTATCGGAGCATTGTTAATATTATTATTCATATTTAATATTTCTTTTAAATTAGCTCCACATTTTACACAAAATGTTGAGCCATTTAAAATATCTGTTCCACATCTAGGACATTTCATAAAATCATTTCCTTTCTTTTCCTTGCAAAGCATTATTTAATAAAATATTATGGGCATTTTTGCCATCAACTCTTTTATTATTAGCACCAATCATCATCGAATTAGATAATCCTGTTTCGGTTTTAAGATATTTATCGACATTTCTTAAATTAGTAATACTTTTTTTAGTATCTTTTTCATATGTATGCCGAGCACTCGCATTACGATATCTAAAAAACATTAGTATGAAATAAATAATCCCGGCTAATAAAAATAAGTAATTATAATCAAAATCAACAAATATCATAGCTAATATACCTAATATTTCAACTATCAATGATACTTCAATTAATTTAGGCATATGAATTGGTACACTACCCATTACTTCTTTAGTTCGAGCATTAACGGCAACATAATGTAATAATTTTTTTTCACCTTTTACTTGTTGATAGCTATATAACCAAACAGGTAGATAAGCTGATACCCATTGCTCCCCTTTTATGCTTAATTGTTCATTAGACCAAGCAACACCTCGGTCATATTCTTTTAAAGTGTCATTGGCGGCAAACCGGGCAATATCTTTGGCTTCGGTATTTACAATTGCTTTTAATTCATCAATATTAATATCTCTTTTTTCCGAAGTATAACCTTTTAAATAATTGGCATTATATTTAACAGTATTTTCGACATCAAAAGGCATTATCGCATTGATAACATTATTAGTTTTATCTGATGAATTAGTTAATTTATCGCCACTTGATTCAACAGATAAACCATTGATCGTTAAATCAAAATCTCTTTCTATATAATAAAGATCCGCATCATAATACGTTTTCGTATTACTACCATTTCCTCTTGTATATTGTCTAGTTTGATGTTCTCCCTCACCAGTAAATGTAGCATGGGCATTAATATCCACTAGCATATAAGGAAAATATACTCCCATTATGTTTTCCGTCGTAAACTCTTCTTTAAATTTAGGATGAGCAAAAAATTTTCGTTTACCTACAAACTTTTCAATTTCATTTTTAGCTTCGTCTTTTGAAAGTTTAAACGGTAAAACAACATCCGGTATACTACCATTAGGGATTTGTTGATTAACCGATAAGGTATTACGACACCAATGGCAACGAGCTTGGGAAGCAGAAGCCGTATCAATAACTACTTCTGCTCCACAGCTACTACATTTAAAAGTTAATATTTCGTTAGTATCAGCAATAATATCCGAAGCCCCCGAACCTATTACTTGACCTTGAAGTTTTTCTAAATCTTCAACTAAACCAGCTACTTTTTCTAAAGTAAATTCATAACGACAAAAGTTACATCTTAATTTACCGGTAGTGGTATTAGTTGAGATATCGGTTGAACCACATTTTGGACATTTATCTTGACCATTTTTAGCATCGGCATCGGTTTTGATGATCGTGGGGGCAGCTGGTTGGTTATTATTGTTAGTAGGAGTTATATTTTCACTATAACCATTTTGCATACATTAAATCCCCAATAATTGACTTTTTATTTTATCATAATCTTCTTGCGTAATTAACCCAGCATCTAATAATTTTTTCTTTTCACTTAAAACAGTCATTGGATCTTGATTATTAGTGGGTTGGCCAGCAGGAGCTTGGTTAAATGGTTGATAAGAAGAGTTAGTTGGTTGTTGATTCATAGCTCCCATCATTCCACCAGCAGCATTTACTCCCATTCCCATGAAAGCCATACCAGGTCCACCACCACTTTCGCCAGCAGCTTGTATTCCTCTTGCTGCCGCTTGTTGCATAAAGGCATTCCCTCTAGCTCCCGATAAAGCATCAGCCTTTTTTACATCTTTCATTAATTCTTTAGTATCTTCATCATATTCAAGAGAAAGAATAGCTGTTTTAACAATTTCTAAACCACGATCAGTTTTCCATTGGTAGGCATCTTCAACAGCTTTAGCCATCGCTTGGGCAAAACCAATTTGATCTCCTTGAATTTTGGAAATACGATTTCCTTTACTAGGATCATTAGCATAATTAGCAAAGGCTGGCTCTAAAGTACCAACAACTTCATTAAATAATTGTTCAGCTGCTTGGTTATCCATATCCGCAAAATCAAATGTTTTAGCATTTTTACTTAAATACTCAACTGGTACAAAATTTTTAACAAATAATAATGGATCAACAATTTTTAAAGTATATGTACCTCTCGTAATTACTCCTACTTGGGTTCCAAAATAAGCATCATCAAAATATATCTCATTTTGGGTACCAAATTTATTATTAGGAATTTCTTTTAAATTAATATAAAAAGCTAATTGTTCTGTCCCTGGTTGACCCCCAAATTTAAATCTTTCCCAAGATGTTTTTAATGTCGATGAAAATATACCATCCCCAGCAAACATTGATTGAGAATTTTGATCATCAGATTTAAATTCAAATCCTCCTGGCTCGGCAATTAAACCAGTAATTTGACCATCTTGAAGAGTAATAAGAGCTGTTCCTTCGGGAACAATTATTTTACTACCATTGGTAATAACGTTAGATGAACCCTTAGTATTCTCTCCTCTTCCGGCATTTACGCCTTGGGCAACAGCTGGAAATACGCCAGCAGTTGCTGATACACCAGGTTTTGGTGCATAAAAATCTTTCCATTGGTCAGCAAAAGTTCCACCTAATGCTCCACCAAAGGCTTTAATAAAACCCATAACTTCTACCTCTTTCTTTTTTGGGATTTTTGTAGTCATAAAAAGAGTATTCTTTCTTTATTATCTCTACTGTTTCAAGTATAACATAATTTTGTCGAATGTTGCACTATTTTTGCAATAATTTATTATTTTATTCATAAATGATAGATAAAAACGACACCATTTTTGTAAGATAATTAATTTGTATGTGTATTATTAGCAAATTTTTTTAATAATAAAAGTGAGGTAAGATAATGAATTTTAAAAAAGATGACGAAAATTATATATATGAAGTAATAAGTAAAAATATTAAAAAATATCGGAAATTAAAAGGTTGGACCCAAGAGAAATTAGCTGAGGAAATAAATTATTCTCTTTCATTTATAAGTGGAATTGAATCAAATTATCATCAAACTTTCTCTTTAGGGGCTATCTGGCGCATCTCTCAAGCTTTAGGAGTTGAATTTACCAAACTTTGTGAAGATGATAATAACCAAATTAATGCCAAATTTATTTTATATAAATGTAATAAATGTAGTCATGAATTTAAAATGCCTATAAAAGTAATAAGGCATTTAAAAAGTGTTTATGAATTAGAAAATATTAATGATATTCCTAAATTTGATTGTCCGGATTGTGATGGTAAAATTACGCCAGTTAATCCCATGGATTTATAGCTTCATCAGTTAGATGAAGTTTTTTTAGTAAAAAAAAGAACCTCTTTTAGAGATTCTAGTTTGCTGGTTCAACAGCATTTTGATTATCATTGTCCATTAATTTTTCTTCAAGCATTTCATTTGGTTCTTCACTCATAAATTCTTTTTCCAGTAATATTTCAATATCACTATATTGTTTAGCTCCTGTTCCTGCTGGAATTAATTTACCAATTAAGACGTTTTCTTTTAAACCTCTTAAGTAATCAATTTTTCCTTTAATAGCTGCATCAGTTAAAACTCTAGTTGTTTCTTGGAAGGAAGCCGCGGATAAGAAGGAATCAGTTTCTAGAGATGATTTGGTAATACCAAGCATTAATGGTCGACCCTTAGCTGGTACGCCTCCTCTTAAGATAACTGGTTTATTACCTTCAGTAAATTCGCGCATCGAAACAGTTAAACCTTCAACAAAGTCCGTATCTCCGGCATCGATAATTCTTACTTTACTAATCATTCTGGAAACAATAATTTCAATATGTTTATCAGAAATATCAACACCTTGTAATTTATAAACCATTTGAATTTCTTTTAAGATATATTCTTGAGCCGTGATTGGATCAGTGACTGCTAGTAATTCTTTAGGATTAATAGCTCCTTCAGTTAATTTATCACCAGCATTTACTTCATCACCAACATTAACTCTAATTTTCATGTTGTAGTTAGTTATATGTTCTCTTACTTCAACATCATTGGCAATAACAATTTTATATTTACCATTTTGATCTTCAATAGATTCAATTTTACCACTTATCTCGGCGATAGTAGCTTTACCTTTCGGATTACGAGCCTCAAATAATTCTTCAACTCTTGGAAGACCTTGTGTAATATCATCGCCACCAGCAACACCACCAGAGTGGAATGTCCGCATGGTAAGTTGGGTACCAGGTTCACCAATAGATTGAGCAGCCATAATACCAACAGCTTCACCAGTTTCAACTAAATTACCTGTGGCAAGGTTTCTACCATAACATTTTTGACAAACGCCATTTGGGCATTTACAGGTAAGGATAGAACGAATTTCAACTCTTTTAATCCCGGCTTTTTCAATTTTAGCTACGATATTTTCGGTAATCATTTCACCTTTGTCTAAGATAAGTTCTTTCGTTTCTGGATTAATAATCTTCTTGGCTGAGAATCGACCTAAGATACGTTCAGATAATGGTTCAATAACTGATCCATCTTTATCGTTAATTAAATCATAAACTTCAACACCATTAATTGAACCACAATCATATTCTTTAACAATAATATCTTGAACAACATCAACAAGACGTCTGGTTAAATATCCGGAATCGGCTGTACGTAGTGCGGTATCCGCTGAACCTTTTCTTGAACCATGGCTTGATAAGAAGAATTCCGATACACTTAAACCTTCTATAAAGTTAGAAGTAATTGGGATTTCTACAGTAGAACCATCTGGTTTAGCCATTAAACCCCGCATACCAGCAAGTTGAACGAAGTTAGAAATTGATCCACGAGCCCCAGAGTTCATCATCATGAATAATGGGTTATCAAAATCACCCTTGGCCATATTTTGTAATTCTGCTTTAATTTTATCACTTTGTTTTGTCCAAGCTTCAATTACATTATTATAACGTTCTTCTTCGGTAATTAAACCCCGTTTAAATTGTTTATTGATTTTATCAACTAGTTCATTACCTTCTTTGATTATATCTTCTTTAGTTTGACTTACTTTAATATCGGCAGCTGAAACGGTAATTCCAGCAATAGTTGAATATTTGAATCCTAAATCTTTTAATTTATCAAGCATAACACTTGTTTCCGTAGTTTTATATCTTTTAAAGACTTGGGCAATAATACTTTCCAAATTCTTTTTTACAAATGGAACTACTAATTCTCTTTTAGCTACTTCCTCTTTTAAATTAGAACCCATTGGAATAAAGTATTTACTTGGAGTTATCCCTTCAATATTTTCTTTGGTTGGTTCATTAATAAATGGGAAAGTATCTGGTAAAATTTCATTAAAGATAATCTTACCACAAGTAGTTATTAAATATTTATCTTTTTGATCATCAGTAAATAATTTATGTTTAAATGATCTAACTGGTAAAACTATTCTCGTATGAAGAGTTATTTCTTTCCGCGCATAAGCCATTAAAACTTCATCAGGATCTTTATAAGCTTTCGCTTCGTTTGGTTCTCCTGCTTTTTCAATAGTTAAATAACAGTTTCCTAAAACCATATCTTGCGATGGTGTAACAATTGGTTTACCATCTTTAGGGTTTAAGATATTGTTAGCCCCTAACATTAAAATTCTGGCTTCTGCTTTCGCTTCTTCAGAAAGTGGTACATGGACAGCCATTTGGTCGCCATCGAAGTCCGCATTAAAGGCTGCACAAACAAGAGGGTGTAAACGAATAGCTTTACCACCAACTAATTTTGGTTCAAAAGCTTGAATACCAAGTCTATGTAATGTTGGAGCCCGGTTTAATAATACAGGATGTTCAGTAATGACATCTTCAACAACATCCCAAACTTGATCATCACGAGCTTCAATTAACTTTTTAGCTCCTTTAATATTGTGAGCAAGTCCTCTTTCAACTAACCCATGAATTACATGTGGTTTAAATAATTCAAGAGCCATTTCTTTCGGAATACCACATTGGTACATTTTTAAGCTTGGTCCAACGACAATTACACTACGTCCAGAGTAATCAACCCGTTTACCAAGTAAGTTTTGCCGGAAACGACCTTGTTTACCTTTTAGAATGCTAGATAAACTCTTTAAAGGACGATTACCTGCCGCGGTTACGCTTCTTCCTCTTCGACCATTATCAATTAAACTATCAACTGCTTCTTGAAGCATTCTTTTTTCGTTTTGAACAATAATCGTTGGTGCTCCAAGTTCTAGTAATTTCTTTAACCGATTATTCCGGTTAATAATTCTTCGATATAAGTCATTTAAATCAGATGTGGCAAATCTACCACCATCTAATTGAATCATTGGTCTTAGTTCTGGAGGTAATACTGGTAAGACATTTAACACCATCCATTCAGGACGATTACCAGATTCTTGGAATGATACTAAGCAATCTAATCTTTTACCTAAACGAATGCGTTTTTGACCAGTAGCTCCTTCAAGTTCCACTTTTAATTCTTCAACTTCTTTATCAATATCTACTTCTTTTAATAATTCTTGGATAGCTTCAGCACCCATACCTACTTTAAAACTTGAGCCATATTTTTCATAATAAGCCCGATATTCTTTATCAGATAAAGTTTGTTTTTTCGCAAGTGGGGCACTTCCCGGATCTAGAACCACATAACTTACAAAGTAAATTACTTCCTCTAAATCTCTAGGAGACATATCTAAGACTAAGCCCATTTTAGATGGAACGCCCTTAAAGAACCAAATATGACTACAAGGACTGGCTAGTTCAATATGGCCCATTCTTTCCCGTCTTACTTTAGATTTGGTTACTTCAACCCCACAACGATCACAGACAACATTTTTATATCTTAATCTTTTATATTTACCACAACTACATTCATAATCTTTAGTTGGACCAAAGATTTTTTCACAATATAAACCATCTCTTTCCGGTTTAAGTGTTCGATAATTAATTGTTTCAGGTTTTTTGACCTCTCCATAAGACCAAGAACGAATCTTGTCAGGAGAGGCAATACCTATTTTGATTCCTTTAAAATTATTTACTTCCATCATAAGATATCACCACCCTTTATATCTTCTTCGGCTAAATCATCAGGAAACTCTAAATCGTCTAAATCACTTTCAAACTCATCTTCTTCTGGTTCTTCTTCATATGGAGGAACATCTTCCACTGGAGGTTCTTCCGGAGTTTGTAAGTCTATTTCATCTATCCGAATTAAATTATCTTCTTTATCTTCTTCGGCTTCAATTTCTTTTATATCTAATAATTTATCATTATTGTCTAATACTTGAATATCTAAACCTAAAGCTTGGAATTCTTTAATTAATACTCTAAAACTTTCTGGTACACCAGCTTGGTTAACTGTTTTACCTTTAACTAAGGCTTCATAAACTTTAACCCGACCAATTACATCATCAGATTTAATGGTTAAGATTTCTTGAAGAACATGTGCTGCGCCATAAGCATATAGAGCCCAAACTTCCATTTCACCAAATCTTTGACCACCAAATTGAGCTTTACCACCAAGTGGTTGTTGGGTAACTAAGGAATATGGTCCTGTAGCTCTAGCATGTAATTTATCATCAACCATGTGATGAAGTTTAACCATGTACATAACTCCAACATTAATGCGATGTTCAAATGGTTCTCCGGTCCGGCCATCGATTAATTCAACTTTACCATCTTCACTCATGCCCGCACTAGCCATTTCTTCATGAATATCATTTAGGTTAGCTCCATCAAATACTGGAGTGGCATATTTAACACCTAAATTTTTACCAGCCATTCCTAAGTGAACTTCCAAAATTTGACCAATGTTCATTCGAGATGGTACACCTAATGGATTTAACATGATATCAACTGGACGACCATCTGGTAAGTATGGCATATCTTCTTCTGGTAAGACTAAAGATATAACCCCTTTATTTCCGTGACGACCACTCATTTTATCGCCGACTTGAATTTTTCGCTTTTGAATAATGTAAACGCGAATTATTTTAAATACACCAGCTGGCATATCGTCGCTATTTTCTTTAGTATAAACTTTAACATCATGAACGATACCATCAGCCCCATGTTCAACTTTTAAAGAGGTATCTCTTACTTCTCTTGTTTTTTCGCCAAAGATAGCATGTAATAATTTTTCTTCACTAGTTAATTCTTGAACTCCTTTTGGTGTTACTTTACCAACTAGGATATCACCTTCATGAACTTCCGTACCAATTCTTACAATACCTTCACTATCAAGGTTACGTCTTGCTTCTTCTCCGACATTTGGTATATCACGTGTTATCTCTTCTGGACCTAATTTAGTATCCCGACATTCTATTTCATAACGTTCAATATGAAGGGAAGTATAAACATCATCTTTAACTAATCTTTCATTTAAGATAACCGCATCTTCATAGTTATAACCATTATAAGTCATGAAAGCAACAGTCATATTTTTACCAAGAGCAAGTTCACCTTTATCGGTACTTGGACCATCGGCAATTACTTGACCAGCATGAATTTTATCGCCCGCTTTTACTAGTGGTTTATGATTTAAGCTACTTGAAGCATTAGTTCTTTCAAAGTTAGCTAGATAATAAGTATCTTTACCTTTAGCATTTTTAACAATTATTTTTAGAGCATCAGCATATTCCACTACCCCATCAGCTTTAGCTACAACGGTACTTCCAGAGTATTTAGCAGCTACATGCTCAACACCCGTACCAACTATTGGACTTTCTGTCGTTAAAAGAGGAACGGCTTGACGTTGCATGTTGGCACCCATTAAAGTACGATTGGCATCATCGTAATCAAGGAATGGAATACAACTTGTTGTAATAGCCACTATTTGACTTGGAGCAACATCGACATAATCAACTTGTTCTCTATTTACCATGACGTTATCGCCATTAATCCGGACAATTACTTTATCATCAATTATTCTTTTATTATCATCTAATTTAACTGTAGCTTGCGAAATATAGTAGTCAGATTCTTCATCAGCTGTTAGATATACTACTTCGTCTTGAACAACGCCATCAACAACTTTACGATATGGGGTTGTAATAAAGCCATATTCATTAATCTTGGCATAACCAGCTAAAGAAGTAATAAGTCCGATATTTTGACCTTCTGGAGATTCAATTGGACAAATCCGACCATAATGGCTCGCATTAACATCTCTTACATCCATTCCAGCGCGGTCCCGTGATAGTCCCCCAGGTCCTAAACTAGATAACCGTCTTTTATCGGTAAGTTCAGCAATTGGGTTAATTTGATCCATGAATTTAGATAATTGTGATGAACCAAAGAATTCTTTTAAAACAGCCGTTACAGGTCGGATATTAATTAATGATTTAGGAGTGATAGCATCTAAATCTTGAGTAGTCATTCTTTCACGAATAACTCTTTCCATTCTTGCCATACCAGTTTTAAATTGGTTTTGAATTAATTCCCCAACTTGTCTAACCCGTCTATTTCCTAAATGATCAATTTCATCGACATTACCAAATCCAGCATGTAAATTTAAATAATAAGAAATAGAAGCATATATATCAGAAATAGTTAAACGTTTAACGTCAATATTTTGATCATTACCAATTATTTTAATAATTTTATCTGGATTTTGTTTATCATAAACTAAAATTTCTTGAATTTGATCATATTCATCTAATTCTTCATTAATAATTGTTTTCTTTAAGCCAAAACCATCTTTTAAAATAGGCTTAATTTTTTCTAAAATATCTTTAGTAATTACTTCACCTTTTTTAGCAACAATAGTTTTGCCATCTTGAATATCCATAGCTAAAGTAGCATTAAGCAAACGATCAGCTACATTTAATTTTTTATTAAATTTATATCTTCCAACTTTAGCTAAGTCATAACGGAAGTGATCAAAGAAACGAACAACTAATTGATTTTTCGCAGAATCTAAGGTTGCTGGTTCACCTGGTCTTAATTTTTCATAAATTTCAATTAAGGCTTCATCACTATTTTTGGTATTATCTTTTAAGATAGTGTTTTCTAAGATTTCATTTTCCCCGAATACAGAAACAATATCTTCATCGCTTGATAAACCTAAAGCTCTTAAGAATGTCGTAACTGGAACTTTTCTCGTCCGGTCAATCCGTACATACATAATGTCTCTAGCATCAAGTTCATATTCTAACCAAGTACCACGGTTAGGGATGACTTCTCCAGAAATAATTCTTCGTCCATTTTTGTCAATTTCTCTTTTAAAGTAAACACTTGGACTACGTACTAATTGAGAAACAATAACTCTTTCGGCACCATTAATGATAAATGTTCCCGCATCAGTCATTAAAGGCATATCGCCTAAGAATATTTCTTGCTCTTTTACTTCACCAGTCTCATGAATAAATACTCGAGCTTGAACTTTTAAAGGTGCAGCATAATTAACCATTCTTTCTTTTGATTCTTTAATTGAATATCTTGGTGTATCAAAAGAATAATCACCAAAATCAATTGTCAAATTTCCTGTAAAGCTTTCGACAGGAAATAATTCTTCAAAAACTTCTTTGATTCCCTCTTCTAAAAACCATTGATATGATTTTTTTTGAATTTCTAGTAAATCTGAAAGTTCCATAGTATTTTTGGATTTAGAGAAACTTCTTCTTTCTACATAATCCCCGAATTTTTGTACTTTATAAGCCACGATTTCACCCCATCTAAATATTTTAAAATAACTGGTTAATTCCTAAAAAAATTAACACGTCACCAATTTATAATTTTATCAGTAATAATCTGTCATGTCAACGCTTTTTCGCTCTAAATATATAAAAACCTTTATCTTTTTTTAAACACTCTACTTCATATAAATCTGAAATATTTTTAGCAATTGTTTTAGCACCCTGGTCTTTTTTTATAACAAACCAAAGTATTCCGTCAATATCTAAGTAATCTCTAGCTTTTCTTAAAATTTCTAAGACTACTTCTTTACCCGCTCGAATAGGTGGATTGGTTATAATTACGCTAAATTTATCTTTTATATTTTCATAAATATTACTAACGAACGCTTGAGCGTTTACTTTATTTTCTTTTATATTTCTTTCGGTTAAATGAACCGCTCGTTTATTTATATCGATTAATGTTGTGGGAGCATTTAAAACTTTTGATAATGTAATTCCGATAAAACCATAACCACAGCCAACATCTAAAATATTTTTTATTTCTATTTGATTATTTTTTAAAAACGTTTCAACTAATAATTTACTACCATAATCAATTCTTGTTTTAGAAAATACCCCATTATCACTTAAAAACGTCAAAGAATAAGTATCATAATCATACTTAATCATTTTTATCTCACTTTTTAAATTTTCGTTATTTGTAAAATAATGTTCCAAGAAATCACCCTTCAATCTAAAGGACTAATTGTGAGAACACTATACCATATGGCATAATAAAAGTCAAGATAAATGTCATTCTTCGACACAATCTTGACTTTTTATTAGAAGGCTAAGACTAGGCGGAACCCAACGCCGCTATTCGCAGAACCGTTCTCCCTATGGAAGGAGAACAGACCAGCTGCCGTACCGTGGTTGCGATGGCCTCCACGAACCACCCATGGACGGCTCGTTAACACAGGATAGCCATCGTCGCCATACCAACTACTTATGTATCTAGTTTGAGCGACCGCACTAGTTGATGAGCCCTT